>CAYNPF010000050.1:0-13906 GCA_964398895.1 uncultured bacterium | reverse complement strand
TCTCGGCGTCGGCGGGCTCGAGCACCCGCAGCGTCAGTCGTTCGGTGTGGATGGGCATGAACACGTTCGGCGTCCCTCCGGTGCCGGAATCCGGCGCGGCCAGTCTATTTGGGCGGTGCCGACCGCGACAACGCCGGGGTGCGTCGTTGGATCCCGTCAGCGCAGGTGCTGGATCAGGATGCGGATCGCGATCAGGATCAGGACGATCCCGCCCACCACCTCGGCGCCGCGACCGAAGCGCGTGCTCAGGCGGCGCCCCAGCCGCACGCCGGCGAAGGAGATCGCCCCGGTCACCAGGCCGATCACCGCCGCCGGGACCCACACCGCGACGTGCAGCATGGCGAGGCTCAGCCCCACGGCCAGCGCGTCCACGCTCACCGCGGTGGACAGCGCGATCAGCGCCAGGCCGCGGCTGGGATCGTCGGCGAGTGGCGCGGTCTCGGCGCCCAGGCCGGAGCGGATCATGCGCACCGCGACGATCGCCAGCAGTCCGGCCGCCACCCAGTGATCCACGGACTGGATGGCGGCGGCCAGCCGCCAGCCGGCCAGCCAGCCGAGCACGGGCATGAGCGCCTGGAAGAGGCCGAAGTGGAAGGCGAGGCGGAAGCCGGCGCGCGGCGAACTCGCCCGCCCGCTGCAGGCGGCGACGATGGACACCGCCAGCGCGTCGAGCGACAGCGCGACGGCGATGAGCAGCAACTCCGGCAGCGGCAGCCGGGTCATCGGCCGCCGCCCCGTCGCGACTTCGCGTCGGCCAGGCGCTCGTTGCCACGCGCGTAGTTGCCGCTGGCCCGGGCCAGCAGTTGCTGCCGCTCCGCCGGAGTCGCGGCCGCCAGCCTCGTCGCCAGCGCGCGCGCCCGCGCGCCGCCGACCTTGGCCACCAGCCGCCCGGCACGGTAGATCAGGACCGGGCCATCCTTCGCCACGCGGTGGTCGAAGCCGAGATCGTCCACCGTCGCCCCCGTGCTTCAGTCCACGATGAACAGCTTCGCGCCGCTCTCGGTGACCGAGCGATGCGCGGTCTCGCCGTCGGCGACCTGGTAGCTCATGCCCGGCGTCAGCACCACGCTCCGCCCGTCAGCGAGCTCGGTGTGCAGCTCGCCTGCCAGGCAGAGCAGCACGTGCCCCTTCTCACACCAGTGGTCGGCGCGGTAGTTCGGCGAGTACTCCACCATTCGCACCCGGATGCCGCCGACCTGGCGCGTGCGCCAGGTGGCCGTACCGGTCTCGCCCGGGTGCTCGGTCGGCGCGATCGCCGACCAGTCGGTGACTTCGAAGGGGATGTCGCTCATGCGCATGACGGCCTCGCGAGGATGGGGAACGGGGCGACGACGCGCCCGCGTCCCGGACGGGAGGGAACCTACTCGGCGCGCACGGAATCGGGACCCCGCGCCAGCTCGACCAGGTCGCGGGCGCGGGCGTATTCGGCGCGGGCGTCCTCGCCGCGCCCCAGCTTCGAGAGCGCCATGGCCAGCCCGTAGTGCCCGGCCGGGTCGTCGGGCGCCGCGGCCACGGCGGCGGCGTAGCGACGGGCCGCGCCGGCGTAGTCGCCGCCGCGGAAGCGCTCGTTGCCGGCCTCGAGCAGCACCTGCGCGCGGGCCGGCGGGGTGGCGGGAGCCGGCGGGGACGACTTCGGCGCGGAACGCGCGCAGCCGGCGGCCGCCAGCGCCAGGGCCAGGGCGACCGCGGGCCAGCGGCGGGAACGGACGGAAGCGCCTCGCATGATGGGCCCCGCGGGGGCCCCGCGCCCGGACCGGCCCGCGCGTGCAGCGCGGGGACGGCGATCCCGGACGCGGAGACGAACGGGACGGCCGACTACTTCTCGGCCGCCTTCCGCTTGGCGCCCTTCCGGGGCAGCGGCTTGCCGGACTTCCGCGCCTCTTCCTTGGCCGCCCGCACCATCGCCTTGCGCGCGGAGACCGGGCGCGGCTTGCGGCGCGTACGCGGCTGGGCCGCGGCCTTCTTGGTCGGCTTCGACGGCTTGCCCAGCTTCATGCCGGTCGTGCGCAGCAGCGAGGCCACCTGCTCGGAGGGCGTCGCGCCCGCGTCGAGCCACTTCTGCACCAGGTCCTGCTGCACCACCAGCTCGAACGGCTGCGAGATCGGGTTGTAGTGCCCGAGGATCTGCAGGAACCGGCCGTCGCGCTGCCGCCGCGAGTCCGCGGCCACCAGCCGGTAGAAGGGCCGCTTCTTCGCGCCCGACCGCATGAGACGGATCACCACCGCCATCGTCGTGCTCCTCTGCTGTGGGCCGCCTACCGGCGGCCGCGTCTGAGCCCCGCCAGACCGCGCGGCCCGTGCTTCAGGCGCTTCATCAACGTGCGCGCCTGCTCGAAGTCCCGCAACAACTGGTTCACCTCGCTCACCGCCGTGCCGCTGCCCGTCGCGATCCGCCGCCGGCGGCTGCCGTCGATCAGGCGCGGCGTGCGACGCTCCTTGCGGGTCATGCTCGACAGGATGGCCTCGTACCGCTTGAGGCGATCCGCGTCGGGCCGGGCCTGCTCGAGCGCCTCGCGCGGCACCCCCGGCACCATCTTCATCAGCTCCTCGACCGGCCCCATCTTCCTCACCTGCCGGAGCTGCTCGAGGAAGTCCTCCAGCGTGAAGTCCGAGCGCCGCAGCTTCTCGGCCAGCCGCGCCGCCTCCTGCTCGTCCACCGCCTGCCGCGCCCGCTCCACCAGCCCGACGATGTCGCCCATGCCGAGGATCCGGCCGGCCAGTCGCGCCGGGTCGAAGGCCTCGAGCCCGTCGAGCTTCTCACCCACCCCCAGGAACAGGATGGGCTTCCCCGTCACCTGGCGCAACGACAGCGCCGCGCCGCCGCGCGCGTCGCCGTCCATCTTGGTGAGCACCAGCCCGTCCACCCCCACCCGCCGGGCGAAGGTCTCGCCGATGCGCACCGCCTCCTGGCCGGTCATCCCGTCCATCACCAGCAGCACCTGGTGCGGCTGCAGCGTCCGCCGCAGCGACTCGAGCTCGACCATCATCGGCTCGTCGATCTGCAGCCGACCCGCCGTGTCGAACACCAGGAAGTCGAAGCCGCGCGTGCGCGCCTGCTCCAGCGCTCCCTGCGCGATCTCCACCGGCGGCGTGCCCTCGCTCGCCCGCCAGAAGCCGGCGCCGGCCTGCCCCGCCACCCGTTCGAGCTGGTCCACGGCCGCGGGCCGGTGCACGTCGGCGCTGGCCAGCAGCACGCGTCGGGCACCGGCCGTAGGCCGGTCGTGGGCCTTCAGCCACACCGCCAGCTTGCCCGCGAAGGTCGTCTTGCCCGAGCCCTGCAGCCCGGCCAACAGCACCACGGTCGGCAGGTGCGGCGAGCCGGCCAGCGTCACCGGCGAGCGACCCAGCAGACCGACCAGCTCCTCGTGGACGATGCCCACGACCTGCTGGCCGGCGGTGAGGCTCTTCAGCACCTCCTCGCCCACCGCCCGGGCCTCGACCCGGGCGACGAAGTCCCGCGCCACGCCCACCTGCACGTCGGCCTCGAGCAGCGCCCGGCGGACGTCGCGCAGGCTCTCCCGGACGTTGTCCGGGGTGAGCCGCGCCTGGCCCGTCAGGTTGCGGACGATGCCCTGGAATCGGTCGGCAAGTGCTTCGAACACGGGTCCTTTCCGTCGGCAAAGAGGCGAGGGAATCTACCATACCCGCCAAAGGCCGCGAAAGCCGGGGCGGCGCCTCAGGCCACCCCGCCGCGATCGCCGTCCCCGGCCAGGTGGACCGCCTTGCGGAAGCCGACCGGGTCGCGGACGCCGCGGAGCAGCTCGGCCGAACCGCCGGTGCCGACCACCTTCACGTCGCCGTAGCCGAGCATGCGGCCGGCCGGCGTCTGCTCGATCACCAGCGACTCGACCTTGGCCACGCTGAGGTCCACGGTGCGCACGCGCATCCAGCCCATGCGGGCGATCACCCGCCGGTCGGTCACGCCGAACTCGTGCGTGCCGACCAGGAAGCGCACCACCAAGAGCGGCACGATCACCACCAGCAGGAGGCCGACGACGAGGATGGCCGTCGCCGCCGGCGCCTGGGCGAACAGGCCGGCGAGCGGCCGACGGGCGAACAGCGCCAGCAGCACGATCACCACCAGGCCGACGGCCGACACCGTCCAGGCCGAGGGTGCGCAGGCCAGCCAGTGCAGACGGGTGCGGAACAGCAGCTTCTCCTCCGGGTTCAGGATCTCCTCGAGTCCGGCCATCGTCTCCTCCCCTCGTCGGTTCTTCCGGGCCGCGGCGCGGCCCGCGTCGCCTCAGCGTGCCGCGTCGCCGATCCGCCCGTGCCGCAGCGCCTGTTCGGCCTTGTCGGCCGCCGGCGGCGCGTAACCGGCGAAGCGCTCCAGCAGGGCGTCGGGGCGCTCCTCCAGCAGGATCATCGCCCGGTGCGCCGGTCCGAGGAAGCCCCGCTCGACCAGGTGATCCAGCAGCCGCACGAGCGGCGCGTGATGACCGGCGACGTCCAGCAGGCCGCAGGGCTTGTCGTGCAGGCCGAGCTGGGCCCAGGTGAGCACCTCGAGGAACTCCTCCAGCGTGCCCACGCCACCGGGCAGGGCCACGAAGCCATCGGCGAGGTCGGCCATCAGCGCCTTGCGCTCGTGCATGGTCCCGACCACGCGCAGGTCGCCGAGGCCGTGGTGCGCCAGCCCGCGCTCGGACAGCCCGCGCGTGATGACGCCGGTCACCTCGCCGCCGGCCTCGAGCGCCGCCTGGGCGACGTGTCCCATCAGCCCGACCGCGCCACCGCCGTAGACCAGGCCGAGGCCGCGGCGCGCCAGCGTTCCGCCCAGCTCCCGCGCCGCCGCCGCGTAGGCCGGCGTCACACCCGGGCTCGAGCCGCAGAAGACGCCGATCCGCCTCAGCACGCGCATCCGGGTTCCCCGCTCCGACCGCGCATCAGCGCACGGCGGCGCGCAGCGCCGCCAGCGCCGCCGCCGGGTCGCTCTGACGGTAGATCGCGTGCCCGGCCACGAACACGTCGGCGCCCGCGACGCGGGCCGGCGGCGCCGTGGCCGGGCCGATGCCGCCGTCCACCTCGATCAGGAAGCGGGCCCCGTGTACCTCGCGCCAGGCCCGCGCCGCCCGCACCTTGTCGAGCATGTCGGCCATGAACGCCTGCCCGCCGAAGCCGGGTTCGACCGTCATCACCAGCAGCAGGTCCACGCGGTCGAGCCACGGTTCGACCGTGGCCAGCGGCGTGCCCGGCCGCAGCGACAACCCGCAGCGCGCTCCGCTCGCCCGCACCGCCGCCAGTGTGGCCGCCGGATCCGCGCAGGCCTCGGCGTGCACGGTGACCAGGTCGGCGCCGGCCTCGCGGAAGCGCGCCAGCAGCGACTCCGGACGTTCGATCATCAGGTGCACGTCGAGCAGCGCCGGCGTCAGCCGCCGGGCCGCGCCCACGAGCAGCGGACCGAACGTGAGGTTGGGCACGAAGTGGTTGTCCATCACGTCGCAGTGGACCCAGTCGCGCACCGGGTCCACGACGGCCAGCGCCTCGGCGAGCCGCGCGAAGTCCGCCGAGAGCAGCGACGGCGCGATGATCGGACCGGTGAGCGGAGGCGAGACCGCACTCATGACGAGTTCCTCCCGTTGCCCTTCAGGGTGATCACGGTGCCGCGGTCCACGCGGGTCCCCGGCGCCGGGTCCTGCAGCAGCACCATCCCGCGCGCGCCGAGGCCGGCCGGGCTGACGACGCGGAAGCCCAGCGCCTCGAGCTGCCGGCGCACGGCGTCGAGGTCGCGCCCGAGCAGCTCGGGCATGACGTAACTCTCCGTCGCCGCCCCGGTCGAGACCAGCAGGCTCACCGGTGTCGAGCGGGGCAGCACGGTCTCGGGCGGCGGGTCGGTGCCCGCCACCAGGTCGGCGCCGACGTCGTCCGAGGGCGCGCGGGTGATGCGGCCCACGGTCAGGCCGGAGCGCTCGATCAGGATGCGCGCGGCGCGCACCGAGCTGCCGAACAGGCGCGGCACCGAGCTGAACTCCTCGCCCAGGCTCATGACCACCGAGATGCGCCGGCCGGCGCGCACCACGGTCTGCGGCGCCGGGTCCTGCTGCAGCACCAGTCCGCGCGGCACCGCCGGATCGAAGCGCTCGCCGGAGCGCGACAGGCGCAGCCCGACCGTGCGCAGCGCCTGTTCGGCCTGGGCCTCGGTGAGGCTGGCGAGATCGGGCACCCGCACCTCGCCACGCCCGTGCACGAGCTGTGGCATGACCAGGCCGTTGAACACCGCCAGGCCGGTGCCGAAGGCGGCCACGGCGAGCCCGCCCAGGAACAGCGCGGTGCGCAGGCCACGGCGCGGGCCCCGGCGCTCGGCCGGCACCCCCGGCGGGAGCCGCCGCTCGCGATCGCTCACGACGTCTTCCGGAAGCGCGCGGCGAAGGCGCCGTCGCAGCCGTGCACGTGCGGCAGCACCTGCATGAAGCCGCCGGCGTCCACCAGCTCGTCGGGCACCAGGCCCTGCACGCTCTCCAGCACGAAGCCCGGGTGCTGCCGCAGGAAGCGCTCGACCACCTGCGTGGTCTCCTCGGGCTCGAACGAGCAGACGCTGTAGACCAGCACGCCGCCCGGCCGGGCCCGGCGGCCTCCGGCCGCGAGCAGGTCGAGCTGCGCCGGCGGCAGCTCGCGGAACAGCTCCGGGCCCTTGCGCCAGCGCGCGTCGGCCCGGCGCCCGAGCACGCCGAAGCCCGAGCAGGGCGCGTCCACCAGCACGCGGTCGAACGGCATCGGGAACGGGTAGTTGCGCCCGTCGCCCAGCACGACGTGCACCGCGTGGGTGCCGAGCCGGGCGACGGTGGCCTCCAGCCCGGCGACGCGGGCCTCGGCCCGCTCCATCGCCCACACCTCGCCCTCGTCGCCCATCAGCTCGGCGAGGTGCGTGCTCTTGCCGCCGGGCGCGGCGCAGAGGTCGAGCAGCCGCTCATGCGGCTCGGGCGCGACCAGGCGGGCGACCAGCGCCTCGCTCTCGTCCTGCACCGTGCACAGGCCCTGCTTGAAGACGTCGAGTCCTCCCGGCGCCTGCGTGCCCTCGATCCACACCAGTTCCGGCGACAACCGCGCCGGCGTCGCCTCCACCCCCGCGGCGGCCAGCCGGGCGATCAGCTCGTCACGGGTCAGGCGCAGGCGGTTCGCGCGCAGCCCCACCGGCACGGCGCGGTTGTCGGCGAGCAGCAGGGCCCGCGTCGCCTCGGGGCCGAAGCGCGCCAGCCAGCGCTCGACGATCCAGCGCGGGTGCGAGCCCCACACCGCCAGCGACTCGGCGTCGTCGCCGGGGGGCGGCACGAGCTTCTCGCGCTCCTCGACCAGCCGCCGCAGCACGCTGTTCACCAGGCCGGCGGTGCCGGGATGACCGTACTTGTGCGCCAGCTTCACCGACTCGTCCACCGCGGCGTGCGGCGGGACGCGGTCGAGGAACAGGATCTGGTAGGCGCCCAGCCGCAGGATGTTCTTGATCCACGGCTGCACCTGCCCCAGCCCGATGTGCACCAGCGGATCCAGCGCCCAGTCGAGCCGTCCGCGCCAGCGCAGCGTGCCCTTGACCAGCTCGTGCATGAGCGCCTGGTCGCGCGCGTCGGGGCCGCCGCGGGCGTGCGCGCCGTCGAGCAGGCGGTCGGTGAAGGCACTGCGCGTGTCGGCGGCGTGCAGAATGCGCAGCGCCGCCTCGCGCGGATTGGCGGGCAGCGGCGGCAGCCCGCGCTCCTCGAGCGGCAGGCCGCGCCCCGCCCGTTCGCCGGGCGCCGGCCGGGCACGACCCGGCCCGGGCCCGCGCTCGAAGCGACGGGCCGGCGAACCCGGCCGCCGGCCGCGCGGCGGCGCCGGCTCGTAGATCGGACGCGAGCGGTTCACCGCGCCGGCCTGCCCCGACGGGCGCCCGCGACGGCGCGGACGGCCGCGCCCGGCGGCACCGCCACCGGCCCCGGCGTCGTACGGACTCATGTCGTCTCCTCCACGTCCGGGTCGAAGCGCGCGCCCCGCTCCAGGCGGGCGCCGCGCGCCCACTCGGCCGCGCTCATCTCGCGCCGCCCCTCGGGCTTCACCCGCGTCACCAGCAGCACACCGGGATCGCAGGCCACCATCACGCCCTCGCCGGTCACGCCCAGCACCGTGCCGGGCGGCTCGGTCACCGCCAGCCGGTGGTGCGGCCAGGCGGCGGTAACCAGCAGCCGGCGGCCGGAGAGCCGCGCAGTCGCCCCCGGCCAGGGCGTCACCGCGCGCGCGTGGTTCCACACCGTCGTCGCCTCGGCGGCCCAGGCGATGGCGCCGTCGCGCTTGTGCAGCTTGCCGGCGTACGAGCCACCGGCGGCCGGCTGCGGCCGGCGCGGCGCGCGACCGCCGTGCGCCAGCAGCAGGCTCTCGGCCAGCAACGGCGCGCCCAGCTCCGCCAGCCGCGCCGCCAGCGTGCCGGCGGTGTCGGTCGGCTCGATGGCCAGCCAGCGCTGCAGGATCATCGCGCCGGTGTCCACGCCCTCGTCCATGAACAGCGTCGTCACGCCGCTGAAGGCCCGGCCGTCCCACAGCGCGCGCTGCACCGGCGAGGCCCCGCGATACTCGGGCAGCAGCGAGCCGTGCAGGTTGACGGCACCGAGCCGCGGCACCGCCAGCAGCTCGGGCGTGAGGATGACGCCGAAGGCCACCACCGCGAACAGGTCGGGCGCCAGCGCGGCCAGCCGCTCGCGCGCCGCGGTGCTGCGCAGCTCGTCGGGCCGTTGCAGCGGCAGGCCCAGCTCCGTCGCCGCCGCCGCCACCGCCGACGGCGCCAGCTCGCGGCCGCGGCCGCGGGCCCGGTCGGGCTGGGTGACCACCGTGACCACGTCGCAGCTCCGCGCCACCGCCCGCAGCGCCGGCACGGCGAAGTCGGGCGTGCCCATGAACACCACGCGCGGCCGGCTCAGAGGCGGCCTCCCGGCTCGCCGGGCTCCGCCGGCGGATGGTGTCCCTCGGGGATCTCGCCCCGGGCCAGCGCCTCGAGCGAGTGCTTGAGGAACTGGCGCTTGAGCGCCGACAGGCGATCCACGAACAGCACTCCCTCGAGATGGTCCATCTCGTGCTGGATGGCGCGGGCCAGGTAGTCCTCGACGCTCAGCTCGATCGGACGGCCCTGCTCGTCGAGCGCCGCCACCACCAGGCGGTCCGCGCGGGTCACGTCCTCCCACAGCCCGGGCACCGACAGGCAGCCCTCCTCCGCCGTGTCCGAGCCCGAGCGGCGCTTGACCACGGGGTTGATGAGGGCGTGCTGCACCCGGACGTCGTCCTCCCCGGGCACGTCTACGACGAGCACCCGCTGCGCGATGCCGACCTGGTTCGCGGCCAATCCGACACCGTTGTAGGCGTGCATGGTCTCGAACATGTCGGCGATCAGCCGCCGCAGGTCGTCGTCCACCGACGTCACCTCGCGGGCCCGCTCGCGCAGCACCGGGTCGCCGTAGATCCGCACCGGGAGCACGCTCACTTCGCGCCGCCCTCCGGGATCACGTTGACGATCGCGCTCTTGATGAACTCCATCTCGACCTTGTCGGCGACGTGCAGGGTCACCTTCTGGTCCTCGAGGCCGACCACGGTGCCGAGCACGCCGCCCGAGGTCACGACCCGGTCGCCGCGCTTGAGGGCGGCCAGCATCTGCTTGGTCTTCTTGGCCTGCTGCTGCTGCGGACGGATGAGCAGGAGGTAGAAGATGAGGATGATCGGCACGAAGTAGCCGAGCTGGATGAGCATGGACATCGTCGGGTTGGCCGAACCGGCCGCGCCACCGGCGGCCGACTGCGCGAACGCGTCTGGGATCAGGTGCATGTCGTGGTCCTCGGTCGGATGGCCGGCCGTGGGGCCGGCGGGGAATCAGCCTCTACTCGTGCGCCGCGGCCGGCGGCGCGGCGGCCTCCGCCGCCCGTCCGCCCGGCTCGTGCGCCAGGGTCTCACCGCTGTGATACCGCTCCAGGAACTCCGCCCGGAACGCGGCGTAGCGCCCGGCCTGCACCGCCGCCCGCGCCCGCCGCACCAGCGCCACCATGTGGTGCACGGCGTGGATCGAGGCCAGCCGCATGCCGAGCAGCTCGTTCGCCGCGAACAGGTGCCGCAGGTACGCGCGCGAGAAGCGCGTGCAGGTGTAGCAATCGCACGCCGGGTCGAGCGGCCGCTCGTCCCGCGCGTACGCCGCGTTCTTGACCACCAGCCGCCCGGTCGAGATGAACACCGTCCCGCGCCGGGCGTTCCGCGTGGGCAGCACGCAGTCCATCATGTCCACGCCGCGGGCCACCGCCTCCACCACGTCCACCGGGTGGCCCACGCCCATCAGGTAGCGCGGCCGGTCCGCCGGGAAGTCCGCGCAATCGCGTTCCACCATCTCGAGCCCGAGCCGCCGCCCCTCGCCCACCCACAACCCGCCCAGCGCGAACCCGTCGAACGGCAGCGTGCCGAGCCGCGCGAAGCAGCGCGCCCGCTCGGCGGCGTCGGTGCCGCCCTGGTTGATGCCGAACAGCGCCATCGCCCCGCGGCCCTCGCCGCGCAACCGCTCGCGCTCGGCCAGCCCGCGTTCGGCCCAGGCCAGTGTGCGGTCCACCGCCGCGCGCACCACCTCGGGCGCCGCCGGCAGCTCGACCAGCTCGTCGAGCGACATGGCGACGTCGCTGCCCAGCCCGTCCTGGATGCGGATCGCCTCCTCGGGCGACAGCAGCCGCTTCGAACCGTCCAGGTGCGAGCGGAACTCCACCCCCGTGTCGCTCACCTTGCGCATCGGCGACAGGCTCATCACCTGGAAGCCGCCACTGTCGGTGAGGATCGCGCCCGGCCAGCTCATCAGGCGGTGCAACCCGCCCAGTGCGGCCACCGTGTCCACGCCGGGCCGCAGGGACAGGTGATAGGTGTTCGACAGCAGGATGTCACAGCCGGCCGAGCTCAACTCGTCCGGCGTGAGCGTCTTGACCGAGCCGACCGTGCCCACCGGCATGAAGGCCGGGGTGAGCACCTCGCCGTGGGCCGTTTGGATGCGCCCGGCCCTCGCGGCGGTGTCGCGATCGGTCGCTTCGAGCGAGAAGGTGAAGGGCATCGAGCCCCAGGGGTTGCCGCTGCGCCGGGTGGCCGGAGGACGCGCGCTGGGCGCATCCGGCCGCTCCGCATCCGGTCTCCCGCCCCGCGGGGCCCGGGAACCGGTAACGTTCGGCGGGAACTGTACGGGGGCCGCCGAGCGGGCGTCAAGGCGGGACGCGGCCCTGCCGCGGGCGGCGCGGACGCCGGGCCGGACGACTCACGCGCCCGCATCCGTGGCTTGCGGTCCGCGAAGGGTCCGGCCTAGATTCGCGCCCTCAGCCCCCGGCACAGGAGGACGCGTGGCGGTCCGTGGAATCGGCGTGGACGTGGTGCAGGTGCGACGCCTGCTCGAGGCGCTCGAGCGCTTCGGCGAGCGCATGGAGCGCCGCCTGTTCACCGAGGCCGAGCTGGCCTACTGCCGCTCGTTCCAGGATCCCCTGCCCCACCTCGCCGCCCGTTTCGCCGCCAAGGAGGCGGCCTCCAAGGCCCTCGGCACCGGCATGAGCGGGGGCGTGGGCTGGCGGGACTTCGAGGTGATCCAGCCGGGCGGCCAGCAACCGCGCCTCGAGCTGCACGGTCGCGGCCGCGAGGTCTTCGTGGCCCTGGGCTGCACGGGCGCCCACCTGTCGCTCACCCACGACGGCGGCCTGGCCGTCGCGACGGTGGTCTTCGAGGGCTGAGCCGCCGCCGGAACGGAGTCGGGGCCGGACACGATCGCCCGACCCCGCCCCATCGGGGTCCACGCACCCCTGCCCTCCCGGCCGGAGACGGTCCGGCTTCGCGCTCCCCCGGCTCCGCGCCACCGTCGGCTGGGTGCCGGACGCGGACTCGACGGCGCCGCCGTCGGCGCTCCGGGCGAACCACGGATACGGAGCGACGCGGCGATCTCGCGGGATTCACCTTCCTGACCCGAGTGGACTCCCCGGAGCGGAATGGCCCGCGATCGAGCGACGGAGCGTCAAGCTGGGAGGGGGCGCGGGAGGTTGCGAAGTGGCCCCGGTACGACGAAGGCGCTCCGTGGCTCCCTCAATAGCCGGCGGAGGCGCGGTTTCGTCGCGACCGGGACCCACCACGCCCCTGTCCACGCTCATGGACAGGTGACCGGCCCCGTTCGTTAGGGCTCGGGTCGGACGGCACCGCTTTCGCCTAACGTCGCCCCGCTCTCGTTTGTCAGAATGTCGGGCATGATGGAATCCGTGCCCCCGGACCGGGACCTCGTGATGCGAGCCCGCGGTGGTGACGCCGCCGCGTTCGCTTCGCTGGTCCGCCGACACTCCCGGGCCGCCTATGCGGTCGCCCTCTCCGTGCTGGCCAACCGCAGCGATGCGGAGGATGTCTGCCAGGACGCCTGGGTGCGGGCGCTGGAGCGGCTCGACGACTGCCGGCAACCGGACCGGTTCGCCGGCTGGCTGCTGCGCATCGTCCGCAACCGGGCGCTCAACCACCTCGAGTACCGGCGGGTCAGGCGCGCCGAGGACCTCGAGTCGGCCTTCGGGGTCGAGGGACCACCCGGTGGAGGCGATGCCAGCCGCGGGATCGAGCAGGCCCGCCTGCGCGAGCGGCTGGAGCGGGCGCTCCGGGAGATCCCGGACGCCCAGCGGGAGGTGCTGCTGCTGCACGACCTGACGGGCTGGGACCACCGCGCCATCGCGGAGGGCCTGGGGATCACGGAGAACCTGTGCCGGCAGCGCCTCTTTCAGGCGCGCACGAGAATGCGTAAGCTGCTCGACGAGCAGGGGGGAACGCCATGAGCCACGAACGGAACGAGGCGGCCGACCGGATGGACCTGTCGCCGCTGAATGCGCTGGAGAGTGATGAGGCGCTCGAGCGTTTCGTGGGCCGCGTCCGCACCGCCGCGACGCGCGAGCTGCTGCGCCGCCAGGCCCCGCCGCGGCTGGACGCCATGATCGTGCGCATGCGCCGACCCATCCTGGCCACGTCCGGCCTGCTGGCCGCGGCCTCGTTGCTCGTGCTGCTCACCCTGCACCTGCCGAGCGCGCGGTCGAGCGACGCGGTGGCAACGGCCATGGGCGTGCCCGGAGTCCTGGCCGACTGGGCCTACGCCGTGGAGCAGCCGTCCCTGGGCGAGCTGATCAGCAGCGGGAGGACCCGGTGAAGAAGGTCCTCGCGATCCTGGCCCGGCCGCAGTTCCAGGCCGTGCTGCTCCTGTTCTGCATGTTCGTCATCGGCGGCCTGGCGGGAGCCGCCATCGAGCGCGCCCGCGAGCACCGCGCCGGACCGCCACCGCGCGAGCGCGGCGGACCCCACGGCCTGCCCCCCGAGATCAGTCAGCGGCTGAACCTCTCGGCCGCGCAGACCACGGAGATCCAGGCCATCCTCGACCGCCACAAACCGGCGACCGACGCGGTGCTCGGCCAGTTCCTGCCGCAACTGAGGTGCATCACCGACTCGGTGCGCTCGGAGATCCGCCGCGTGCTCACCGTCCAGCAGCGGGCGGTCTTCGATCGGCAACCGCCCTACCTGATCGGCGGCCAGGCCCACGGGGACTTCCAGGAAACCCGGCCCGACCGGCCGGACAGCACGGGCCACGGCCTGCCGGGTGGCCTCCGGGGCCGTAGGCCGGAAGGTGGGCCCGGGGGCCCGCCGCCGGGAGGACCTCCTCCGGGCGACGAACACCGGCCTCCGGGACCGCCGCCGAACGAGGGCGGTGGACCTCCCCCGGGAGGAGCGGGCCCGCGGCCGCGCTGACCGCACCCCGCAAATCGTGAAGCGCCGGACGGGTTCCGCCCGGCGCTTCGCATCGTGAGAGTGTCGCGGCGGGCCAGCCCGCGCGTTGCCGTCTACTTCAGCGCCCGCCCCTCGCCGTAGTCCCGGAACAGGTGCCCCCACGGCGTCTGCATGACGTCGCGCACCCGCGAGCGACCGTGCGCCGGGTACCAGT
>CAYNPF010000049.1:0-13982 GCA_964398895.1 uncultured bacterium | reverse complement strand
ACGACCTCGCCCGCCGCGGCGGCCAGGGGAAACGCGGCGACCGACAGGATCACCAGCCACAGGTTCTTGCGCATCACGAGACCCTCCTTCGTGCTCGTCCGCCCCGGAATCGGGGCGAATCCGCGTTTTCCTTCGCACGCTTCGTGCCGGAACCGTCCTTGCTTGCACACATCCTACGCCCACCCTTATCACTGGGGCGAAACGGGCTCGGCGGCGCCCGGCGTGGCGCCGTCGTGGCGCCCTGTGGCGCCGGTGCCGCACTCCATTCGACGGGAGACCCCATGCCGCTGCTCACCACCCTCCTGCTGGCCGGCCTCGTGGCCGCCACGCCCCCCCGCGGCCCGGCCGCGGGCAGTCCCACGCTGGCCACCGAGGACACGCTGCACACCGAGGTCGCGCCGGTGCTGGTGCGCGCCCCCCGCGTCACCCTCGACGAGATCCTCGCCCGGGTCGAGCGCGGCGAGCGCCGCCGCGATTCGCTCATGACCGACCAGCGCTTCCTCGTCACCGCGCGGCTGGTCCGCACCGGCGACGAGCGGCGCGGTCCCGAGGTGCTGACCGAGTGGGTGGCGCGCGTCTACCGCAAGCGTCCCGGCCGGGTGCGCACCCAGCTCCTGCGCGACTACCGGGCCAAGCCCCCCGGAAAGGGCAAGCCCGAGGTGAAGGTCCAGTTCCAGGCCGACGGCGGGATGGACGAGGAGATCGTCAACTTCGCCTTCCGCCCCGAGCAGCGGCGGCAGTTCCGCTTCCGCATCCTCGGGCGCGACCTGGTCGGCGGCCACGTCATCTACCGCATCGGCTTCGAGCCGCGCTCGCTGCTCGATCCCACCGCCCCGCACGGCATGGTGTGGGTGGACACCAACGACTTCGTCATCGTGCGCCAGGAGGTGGGGTTCGACCACTCGCCCGCGCCGCCCATCCTCCAGAACGTCAAGCGCATCGTGATCGAGCGGCGCAACGTGGACGGCCACTGGGTGCTCGCCCGCCTGCTCATGCGCGCCGAGATGTCCATCCCGCTGCCCCAGGTGGGCCGCGGCTTCGACTTCTCCATGCGCTTCGACGACTACGCCATCAACACCGGCCTGCCCGATTCGCTGTTCGCCACCTCCGGAGGCAAGCGATGAGCCGCCCCGTCCTGTTGCACGCCGCGCTGGCCGCGGTGCTCCTGCTCGCCGCCGCGCCGGCGCAATCCCAGGTCCCGGCCCCGCCCGACACCGCCCTGGGCGGCTTCCTCGGGCAGCTCTCCGATTCCACCGACGAGTACTTCGGCCTCTCGGCCGCCCCGCTCGACACCGCGGGTCTCGACACCGTGCTGATGGACACCGCCACCCGGCCACGCCACCGGATGGCCTTCGACCTGCGTCCCTCCTACGACTTCAACCGCGTGGACGGAAACACCTGGGGGGCCTCCCTGGCGCTGCACGAGGCCTTCGCCGACGAGCGGCCGGGCAACGGCTTCGGCCGGCTCTCCGGCGCCTGGCAGCGCGCCGTGGGCGCGCGGACGACCCTGGGCGGCGGCCGCTACACGAACCGCGTCCGGCTCGGGCGCTGGCCCTTCGACCTCGATCTGTGGGCCGGACGCCGCACCGCCCGCCTCGACCGCGACGAGGACGAGGCCGTGCTCGACCTGATGCGCGCACTGGTGAGCGGCGACGACGCCAGTCAGTACCTGCGGGCCGACGGTTTCGTCGGCTCGCTCGACCACCCCCACGGCGCCTGGCGCGCCCGCGTGAGCTGGCGCGACCTGCTCGAATCGCCGTTGGCCACCACCACGACCTGGAACCTGGCCGACCGACCGCTGGTCTCGCCCGGCAACCTCGCCGCGACGCGCGGACGCGTGCGCGAGGCCGGCTACGACGTCGCCCTGAACTGGCCCGGATTGCCGCTGACCACCGAGGTCGAGTACCGCACCGCCAGCCGACGGCTCGACAGCGACTTCGACTACCGCCGCATCCGCGCCGCCGCCGCGCTCGACGTGGCGCTGGCCCGCGGCGCGGCGCTCGTGCCCCAGTTCGCCTATGGCCGCCTGTCGGGCGACGCCGTGCCGCAGGCCGCCTTCTACCTCGGCGGCGGCAGCACGATGCGCAGTCTGCACCGCGACGCGCGCGCCGGCACCGGCATGGCCCTCGCCCGACTGGAGCTGGTCAGCGCCGGCGACCTGCTCGAGACGCTGCGCCTGCCGCACTCCGGGGCGCTGCCGCTGCAGGGCTCGGTCTTCGCCGCCACCAGCGCGGTGTGGGGGCGCGATCCCTTCACCGGCGTCGTGGTGCGCGGCACCGACTGGCCCGATCGTCGCGACTGGTACAGCGAGGTCGGCGCCTCGCTCATCTTCCGCTCGGTGCTGGTCTCGCCCGATGCCGCGCTGCGGCTGTCCTGCGCCTGGCCGGTCGGTCCCAATGCCGGCGGGCCGCGCTGGAGCGTCTCGGTCTCGCGCGCCTTCGATCTGCTGCACTTCGTGCCCACCGGCGAGTGACCATGTCCCGCGCTCCCTCGGGCGGCACCCGCGACTTCCTCGTCACCGCCGGGCTGACGCTGGCCTCGCGCCTGCCGTTCATCGGCCCGGGCTACGGCCTTGACGCCGACGCCTGGCGCGTGGCCTGGTCGGCGCGCACCTTCGCGACCACCGGGCACTACGAGGTCTCGCGCTTCCCGGGCTACCCGCTGCAGGAGCTGGGTTGCGCGCTGCTGTGGCGGGGCGGCCCGTACGCCCTGTGCGGCGCGACCGCGCTGCTGTCCGCGCTGGCGGCCGGCTTCTTCTGCCTCTGCCTGCGGCGGCTCGGGAGCCGCCACGCCGTCCTCGCGGCGCTGGCCATGGCCTCCGTCCCGGCGATCTACATCGCGAGCGTGCAGGCGCTCGACCTGCCCTGGGGGCTGGCGCTCGCCCTTGCCGCCCTGTGGCTGGCGCTCGACGGGCGGGCCCTCGCGGCCGGCTTGCTCACCGGGCTGGCGATCGGCACGCGCGTGACCTGGATCCTCTGGCTGGTGCCGCTGGCGGGCGCGCTGCCCGCGGCCGGGTGGCACGGCGGGCGCGGGGCGGCACGAGTGCGACTTGTCGCCGGCGCGCTGATCGTGGGCGCGCTGAGCTTCGCCCTGTCGTTCCGGATCTATGGCACGGGATTCCTGCGCTTCTACCAGGACCACTACCCGGCGACGCTGCTCGTCCTCAAGAACCTGTCGGTGGGCCTGTGGGGGCTTCCCGGCACGCTCGCGCTCCTCGTCGTGCTGCCGGTGGCGCTCCTGCGCCGGTGGCACCGGGACGCGCGCGACGGCCTGCCCGGCGCGGACACCGGCCTGCTGCTCGGCGTCGTCGGGGGCATGGTGCTCTTCCTCGCCGCCTACCTGCGCCTGCCCTGGAAGGCCCTCTACCTCATCCCGCTCGCGCCGCTCCTGCTGCTGGTGCTGAACGCCCGGCTGCACCACCGGGCCTTCGTCGCCCTGTGCGCGGCCTTACTGATCTCGCCGTGGCTGCTCGATCTGAACATGGCGGGCGCCGGCCTCGAGTCCCGTGGCGCAATCGCGTTCCGGCTGGCCGACTGCACCGGCACGCTCGAGCCGCTGCGCGGACCGCTCCTCACCGACTACGTTCGCCGCGTCGCGGCGATGCGCTACGTGGACGCGGTGCTGGCCCGCGCCGGACGGATGCGCGGCGAGACGGTCGTGGTGGCCGGCGACTGGTCCCCGATGCTGCGTGTGCGGCTCGGCGGCAGGGTACAGGGCGACGTGCGCTACGCGCCCCTGATGGGGACCGTCGAGCTGCGGGCGCTGCGCGCTCGCGGCGTGCCGGTCTACTACCTCCGGAACGCCGAGTGGACGAACGCGCAGAGCCCCGCGGGCGGCGACCTCGTGGCCGGCGAGGCCCGGGAACTCGACCTCGCCGAGTGAGTCGTCGTCGTGGGTCCCGCGTCCGCAGGCGCGGGCTCATGAATAGTCCGGGCTAGATCACGCGACCGTTGTGGCGCAGCCGCCAGATGCGGGCGTCCTGCCGATCGAGCGCGCGGTGCAGACGGACGCGCTCGCGCAGCGTGAAGCGCCCGTCGGCGCGCGAGCGCAGCTCCAGGCGACGGAGGTGGCGCTCGCCGCGGTAGAGCACCCGCGCCTCACGCGGCCCGAGCTGGCGGCAGCGCAGCCCACGCTCGATGCGCACGCACTGGCGCGCCTCGCGCCGGGGCACGCGGCCGTAGGGACACTGCGCCAGCGCGGGAACCGCGAGGCCGGAGAGGATGACGGCCAGGGTGGCCGTGGTGACGAGACGCGCGATGCGGTTCATGACGTCCTCCTGACTTTCGAGGGTGAGCGTGGCGTGGTGGACACGTCGTCCACGCGCTTCCCCAGCAGGGGGCGTGCCGTCCGTGCGCCGGGACCGCGGGCGGGTCGGTGGAGCGGGAGGACGGCGCCGACGCGGGCGCCCGGGACCACCCACCTGTCCCGGCACGGTCACTTCGCTCGTCCGCGGTGCACGCTCCGGTACAGCTCCGACCGGCTTCAGTCGGCGGCGCGGGCGTCCGCGTCGGGGACCGCCGCCTCGGCGTCCGCCGGCGTGCGGCTGCGCGCGGAGACCACCACGCCGGCGACGATGACCAGCGCCGCACCGATCCACTGGTGCAACTGCGGCGCCCGGCGGAACCACAGCACCTCGAGCAGGTACGTGATGACCACGCCCGCGTAGGAGATGGCGCTCAGGCGGGCGGCGCGTCCGAGGCCGTAGGCGCGGCTCATGGCGATCTGTCCGAGACCGCCGGCGGCCGCGCTGCCCAGCAGCGGCAGCAACATCGCCGGCGTCGGCACCACGAAGCGCGGCAGGGACAGCACCAGCAGCGTCGCCCCCGCCACCAGCGACATGTGCAGGGCGATCGCCTCGCTGCTCTCGCTGCCGCCCAGGCGTCGCAGCCTCAGGATGGCCAGCGCGTACGTGAGGGCCCCCAGCAGCAGCACCAGGGCCAGGTCGCCGGAGACGCGAAGCACCGGTTGCGAGAGTACCGCGACGCCGAGGAACCCCACCGCCGCCCCGACCAGGACGCGCGGCGACACCCGCTCACCCAGCACCGGCCCCGAGAGCAGGGCGACGAAGAGCGGCGCGGTGGCGCTGAGGGTGGCGACGTCGCCCAGCGCGATGCGGGGTGAGCCCAGCGCGAGGAAGACCGCCACGGCGGTCAGCGTGCCGAAGATCGAGCGCAACCAGGCGTTGCGCCGATCCCGCACCACCAGCGAGACGCGCCGGAAGCGCCCCACGCCGTAGGCCACCAGCGCGCCGCCGAGGAAGCGCACGCCGCCGATCTCCCAGCCCGACAGGTCGGCGGCGCCCGAACGGGTGGCCACGCGCATCAGCGCGAAGCAGGTCTCGCTGATCAGGATCCAGAAGACGCCGCTCCACAGCAGGCCGCACCAGCGCGGATGGCGCGTTCCGGCGCCGAGGCACGGGGACGGCCGGCGCGGACGGGGTCGCGGGGTGGCGGTGGACATGGAACGCAGCTTCGCATGCCGCGCCGACCGACGCCAGAACCGCCGCGGCGCTTGTCGCCGGCCGGATTCTCTGATACCCCATCGGTGGGCGCCGCGACCGCGGCGCCCGCTCCGCACGCCGGAGGCACCCGTGCCGCACGAGGAGATCATGTCGCTCCACCGCCTCGCCCGCACCTGAACTGCCGTCCCGGAGACAGGTCTGTCTCCCGCGACGGCGCATCCCCCACGGGTTCCCGCGCCTCCCGACTGAGCGTTCCCTCGCGCGTCGGCGGGGCGACCCGCCCGTGACCGAGGAGACGCGCAATGTCCACCGACTACCATCCGATGTGGCAGCAGCTCGGCCTCGACCTCGAGGCGCACGACGCGCTGCTGGGCGCACTGGGCGCCATGTACCAGCGAACCTTCCTCGCCCAGCCCGACCGACCCGAAGCCATGAAGTACTTCGACTTCGTGATGAGCGAGGTCCACGGCCTGCGCATCCAGGAGCTCGTGGAGGCGAAGCGGCAGGGCCGCAGGGTGGTCGGCTCGTTCTGCACCTTCGTCCCCGAGGAGATCGTGCTCGCGCTGGACGGCGTCGCCGTCGGCCTGTGCGCCGGCGCCGAGTTCGCCACCGCCGAGGCCGAGAAGTACCTGCCGCGCACGACCTGCGCCCTCATCAAGGGCTTCTTCGGCTTCGCCCTGGCGCGGGTCTGCCCCTACCTCGCCGCCAGCGACCTGGTGGTCGGCGAGAACACCTGCGACGGCAAGAAGAAGGGCTACGAGACCTTCCGCACCCTGGTGCCCCACCTGCACGTCCTCGACCTGCCGCAGACGACGAGCGCCGAGGCCCGGGCCCTGCTGCGCGCCGAGTACGCGCGCTTCGCCGCCGTGCTCGAACAACTGACCGGGCGCGCCCTGACGGTCGAGAACCTGCGTTCCGGCATCGCCACCGCGAACGCCAAGCGGGCGGCGCTGCAGCGCCTGGCGCGGTTGCGCGGGGCCGAGCCCGCGCCGCTGTCCGGCCTCGACGGCCTGCTGGTGAACCAGATCTCGTTCTACGACGACCCGGCGCGCTTCACCGGCGCGGTCCACGTGCTCGCCGACGAGCTGGAGCAGCGCATCGCCCGCGGCCGCGGTGTGGCGCCGAAGGGCGCCCCGCGCGTGCTGGTGTCGGGCTGCCCGATGGCGGTGCCGAACTGGAAGCTGCCGGCCGTGATCGAGGGCGCCGGCGCGGTGGTGGTCGGCGAGGAGTCGTGCGTCGGCGAGCGCGGGCTGCGCAACCTCGTCGCCGACGGCGGACGGAACGTGGACGAGATGCTCGACGCGCTGGTGGACCGCTACCTCGCCATTGACTGCGCCGTCTTCACGCCCAACGAGTCCCGGGTCGAGCACGTCCTCGAGATGGTGCGCCGGACCGGCGCGCACGGAGTGATCCACCACGGCCTGCAGTTCTGCACGCCCTACCAGGTCGAGGCCGGACCGGTGGAGCGGCGGCTCGAGCGCGAGGGCGTGCCGACGCTGCGGATGGACACCGACTACGGCCAGGACGACGTCGGCCAGATCCGCACGCGGGTCGAGGCGTTCCTCGAGCGCCTGCGCGACGGGCGCGGATGATCGCCGCCGGCGTGGACATCGGCTCCCGGGCGGTCAAGCTGGTCCTCGTCGGCGACGGCGAGGTCCGGCTCCGCCGGGCGGCCGACACCGGATCGGATCCGCTCGCGGTCTGCCGACAGCTGCTGGCCGACGTCGCCTGCGACGCCATCACCGCGACCGGCTACGGCCGGCACCTGTTCCGGGCGCACTGGCCGGCGGCGGCGGTGATCAGCGAGATCAAGGCGGTGGCCCGGGGCGCGGTCGCCCTCGTCCCGGGCTGTCGCACCGTCGTGGACATCGGTGGCCAGGACAGCAAGGTGATCGCCGTCGCCCCCACGGGTCACGCGCTGAAGTCGGCGATGAACGACCGCTGCGCCGCCGGCAGCGGGCAGTTCCTCGAGACGATGGCGACGAGCCTGGCCTGGTCGCCGGACGAGTTCGCCGCCGCCGCGCTGCGCGCGGAGCGGGCCGAGCGCCTGAACAGCACGTGCGCGGTGTTCGCCCAGTCCGAGGTCGTCTCGCAGGTGGCGCGCGGCGCGCGGCGCGAGGAGATCGCCCGCGGCGTCCACGCGGCGGTGGCGGCCCGCACCGCCGCGCTGGCCACCGGCGTGCCGGTGGAGGACGTCGTGGTCTTCACCGGCGGCGGGGCGCGCTACCCCGCGCTGCCGCCACTGCTGGGTGCGGCGCTGCGTCGCGAGCTGCGGGTGCCGGACGAGCCGCAGTTCGTGGCGGCACTGGGCTGCGCGCTGACGGCGGCGGCGGCATCGGCGGGCTGACGGCCCGGCGTCAGCCCAGCCGGTCCCAGACGCGCTTCGCGCACTCCTGCGCGCGGGCGGCGACTTCGCGCTCGTCCACGTTGACCAGCGTGCCGTTGTCGAGCACGACGTCGCCACCGACGATCGCGCCCGAGACCGGCGCGCGCAGCATGCCCGACCACAGGTGGTCGAGGAAGGTGCGGTCGGAGAACTCGGTGGCCGGCTGGTAGTCGAGCAGGATGAGGTCGGCGGGCGAGCCCACCGCCACCACGCCGAGACCCTGGCCGAAGTGGCGCTCGGCCCAGCGCGCGCCGTTGACGAACAGCCGCTGGTAGTGCGCCTCGGCCGGCGCGCCGAAGCCCAGCCCGAGCACCGGGTCGGGCAACGGCGGCGCGTTCACGCCGGCGTCGGTGCCCCAAGCCACCTCGCCCTCGCGCACCAGCGCCGCGACCGAGCCCGCCCCCACCGCGGTGAGCGAGTCGCCGCGCTCGCGCAGCTCGCCGAGCAGCCCGCGCGGCGCGCTCTCGGCGTGGGCCCACAGCGTGGGCGGCGCACCGTCGCGCCAGCCGCCGCGGGACCGCCAGCGCTCGGCCGGCGTCAGGTCGAGGTCGAGGTCCACGTGCACGCCCAGCCGCCCGTCGGCCACCTCGAGCGCCTCGCGCACCAGCGCATCCACGCCGCCGAGGGTGCGGGCCTGCACGCCGAGCACGCCACGCATGCGGCCGTCGTGGCGCCGCGCCATCTCGCTGGCGAAACCGAGCGACTCCTCGAACGCCGAGCGCCGCTCGACCTCGCTGTCCGACTCGCTGGCGCCGCAGCAGGTGGCCACCCGCACGCCGACCTGGCCGGCGGCGGTGACGATCTCGGTGAGCGAGAGGTCGGGACAGGTGCCGGAGCGGTGGAAGTCGCACACCGTGGTCACGCCGTGGCGCAGGCCCTCGACCAGCGCCGCGCTCGCCGACCACAGCACGTCCTCGGGCGACAGCAGCCGGTCGTAGCGCCGCCACTCGGCGGAGCTGCGCAGGCCGAGCCCGCGCGCGAGGTGGCGCGCCAGGTGCACGTGGGTGTTGATGAAGCCGGGCACCAGCACGCGGCCGCGCGCCGGCCACAGCGTCTCGTCGGGGTACGCCGCCGCCAGCACCGGCAGCGGCCCCAGGGCGGCGATGTGCGCGCCCACCACGCGGACGGCCGAGTCCTGGAGGACGTCCGGCTTCGTCCCGCCCGTCAGCACCGTGCACGGTCCGATCAGCATGTCGGCCTCCCCGTTCGGCTCACTCGTCCCCCGTCGCGCTCCGGGCCAGCTCGCGCGCCGCGGTGCGCGCCTCGGCCATCACCCGCCCGGGATCCAGCGTCGTCCATTCCCCGTCGCGATACAGGATGCGTCCCGCCACCATCGTGAGCCGCACGTCGTCGGCCCGGGTGGCGTGCACCAGCGTCGTGTACGGATCGCGCGTCGCGTTCGGCGCCTGGTGCAGGCGCTCGTGGTCCACGACGATCACGTCGGCCTGCTTGCCGACCTCGAGCGAGCCGGTGACGCCGCCCAGGCCGAGCGCGCGGGCCCCCTCGCAGGTGGCCAGCGCCAGCGCCTCGCGCGCGCCGAGGTGGTCGTCGGGCTCGAGCGCGCGGGACAGCGACGCCGCCAGGCCCAGCTCGTGGAAGGTGTCGAGCCGGTTGTCGCAGGCGGCGCCGTCGGAGCCGATCCCGCGCCGGAGGCCGGCGCGCGCCCAGCGGCGCACGTGCGCGATCCCCGAGCCGAGCTTCAGGTTCGAGCCGGGGCAGTGCACCAGCGCCGCCCGCGCCTCGGCCAGCATGCCGACCTCTTCCTCGTCCACCCACACGCCGTGCGCGCCGACGAAGCGCTCCGACAGCACGCCGGCGCAGGCGAAGTAGCGGGCAGCCGTGCTCGAGACCGCGGCCGCGACCTCGCGCGCCTCGGTCGGACTCTCCGCGAGGTGGGTGTGCACCAGCAGGCCGTGCTCGGCCGAGGCCGCGGCCACGTCGCGCCACAGACCGTGCGTGCAGGTGAGGATGAAGCGGGGCGCCAGCGAGACGCGCAGCCGCCCGCCGGCGGCGCCGTCCCAGCGCCGCGCCAGCGCCAGCGCCGACGCGAGCGCGTCGCGCGGCGTCTCGATCAGCTCCGGCGGCACGCCGTCGCCGCGATCCATGAGCGCCTTGCCGAAGATGGCGCGGATGCCGACGGCCTCGAGCACGGCGCCGATCGCGTCGGTGTGCCGCACCGTGCCCATGTCGTTGATGCAGGTGACGCCGCCGGCGATCAGTTCGAGCAGGCCGAGGCGGGCCGAGGCGGCGATCGAGGTCTCGGTGAGCCGCGCCTCCAGCGGCCAGATGCCCTCGCGCAGCCAGCGCAGCAGGTCGCTCTGCTCGGCCAGCCCGCGGAACAGCGTCTGGCAGAGGTGCAGGTGTCCGTGCACGAAGCCGGGCAGCACGAAGGCGCCGGCGGCGTCCACGGACTCCTCGGCGCGACCGCCGGGCAGCGCGGCCAGCGCCGCGGGCACGCCGTCGCCGCGCGCGACGATGACGCCGTCGCGCACCAGCAGATCGCCGCGCACGATGGTGCCCGGCGGATCCATGCAGACGAGCGTGCCGGAATGAACGAGGCAGCTGCTCAGGCGGGAGCCTCCCTGCGTCGAGCGTCGGTCTCCGGCATCCGTGCCGGAGCGGCCCGGGAAGACCCGCGCGCCGGGGGGCGCCCGATGTGTGGCGCCCGGCCCGGCGCGTCTCGCCTTGGTCTCCCCTGGGCCTGCGCTGACGTTGTCACCCGCACCGGACGGTGTCAAGAGTCGTGATCGGCCCGGACGAAGCAGCCGCAGCAGGCTCGTGGCCGACAGGGCGGCGCCCGGCTCGTGGTCGAGCCGGGCGCCGGACCCATCCGCGGGGAAGTCGAGGCGCTACACGCTGCTGGCGCAGGCCCGGCACTTGGTCGCCGCCGCCGGGATGGTCTCCTTGCAGAAGGGGCATTCCTTGGTAGGCGGCCCCGGGGGCGCGGGCACCGGCTTCAGCAGGGCCCTGGTGACGAGGAACACCACGAAGGCGATGATGACGAAGTCCACGACCGCGCCGAGGAAGGCGCCGTAGGTGATCGCCGCGCCGGGAGTCCCGTCAATCTTCTTCGACAGGACGATGGAGGCCTCGCGCCAGGCCCCGCCGGGGATCAGCAGGCCGATGATCGGCATGAGGATGTCGCTCACCAGCGAGCTCACCACCTTGCCAACCGCGGCGCCGATGATCACGCCGATGGCCAGGGCGAGCGCGTTGGTCTTCAGCAGGAACTCCCGGAATTCCTTGAGCATGGGGCCCTCCTCGTGAGTGGTCGCGAACGGGAACGAGCGGAACGGGCCGCGGACCGCGTGCGGTCCCGGCGAGCCTCGTCCCGGGGCGGCCTCCCGGATCGCCGGACACGCTAGCCCGGACCCTTCGCGAACCGCAAGCCGGGATCGCGGACTCACGCTCGGCCCGGGCCGGGGCGGGCGGGCCCGGCAACTCGCCCCTGCAGGCCGACCGCCGACCGACCGATACCCGGCGGGGCGGCCCCGCCCGCCGCCGGGCGCCTTGTCGGTCGGCGACGACGCCCCTATCATCGCCGCCCGGCCTTCGATCGAGCCCCCGGCCAGCCTGGACCCGGAGCCAGCATGCCCCGCACGCCACACGTCGCCTACTTCTGCATGGAATTCGGGCTGCACGAGTCCTTCCCCATCTACTCGGGGGGGCTCGGCATCCTCGCCGGCGACTACATCAAGGCCGCGGCCGACCTGAAACTGCCGGTGATCGGCCTGGGGTTGCTCTGGGAGCGCGGCTACTCGGTCCAGCGCATCGGCCCCGACGGCCAGCCCTACGAGGAGTTCCCGGCCTACGACCACTCCTTCCTGCGCGACACCGGCGTGCACGTGCGGGTCAACGTGCGCGGCAGCGAGGTGCCCTGCAACGTCTGGGTGACCACGCGCTTCGGACACGTGCCGCTCTACCTGATCCAGCCCAGCCGTCCCGAGGACCGCTGGATCACGCACCGCCTCTACGAGGCCGGCACCGACGTGCGCATCGCCCAGGAGATGCTGCTCGGCATCGGCGGCGCCCGCGCCCTGACCTGGCTGGGCATCCCGATCTCGACCTACCACTTCAACGAGGGGCACGCGGTCTTCGCCGGCATCGAGATGATCGCCGCGCGCATGGCGGGCGGGATGACCTTCCCCGACGCCTGGGCCCAGACCCGCCGCGAGATCGTCTTCACCACGCACACCCCGGTGAAGGCCGGCAACGAGGAGCACTCGCTCAAGGACCTGCGCCGCGTCGGCGCCTGCCTCGAGCTGTCGGGCGCCGAGATGCGCGCCATCGGCGGCGATCCCTTCAACATGACCGTGGCCGGGCTGCGCCTGGCCCGCGCCGCCAACGCCGTCGCGCAGCTCCACGGCGAGACCGCCCGCACCATGTGGCGGCACATCGGCGACGCCGCTCCGATCGAGGCCATCACCAACGGCGTGCACACCGGGACCTGGCAATCGCCGGCGATCCGGGCGGCCGGCGACGATCCCGATCGGCTCTGGCAGGCGCACGCCGCCCACCGCGGCGAGCTGCTGGCGGAGATCCAGCGCCGCGAGGGCCTGGCCCTCGATCCCGCGGGGCTGATCATCGGCTTCGCCCGCCGCGCCGCCAGCTACAAGCGTCCCGACCTGATCGTGCGCGACGAAGGGCGGCTCCAGCGGCTGCTCCAGCAGGGGGTGCACATCGTGCTGGCCGGTAAGTCGCACCCCGACGACAAGCTGGGCAAGACCATCATCGCCCGGCTGGTGAACGCCGAGCGCCGCCATCCCGGCCAGGTCGTCTACCTCGAGAACTACGACATGGCGCTGGGCCGCCTGCTCACGCGCGGCTGCGACGTGTGGCTGAACAACCCCATCCGGCCGCTCGAGGCCAGCGGCACCTCCGGCATGAAGGCGGCGATGAACGGGGTGCTCAACCTGAGCATCCTCGACGGCTGGTGGCCAGAGGGCTGCGAGCACGGCGTCAACGGCTGGGCGATCGGCGACGAGACCTCGGGCGAAGACGAGAAGGACCTCGCCGCGCTCTACCTCGTGCTCGAGGGCGAGGTGCTGCCGGCCTGGGCGGACCGCGCCCGCTGGATCGGCATGATGCGCGCGAGCATCGCCATGGGAACGACGAAGTTCTCCGCGGAGCGGATGGTGCGCGACTACTTCGCGAAGCTCTACCCGCCGGCGGGATCGGGGACGGGCGAGGCCGGTCGCGACGAGGCGACCAGCCCCTGAGCGACCGGTGTGCCGGCTACTCGGCCGGCACTGGCGGCTCGGCCGTCGGCTCCTCCGGCAGCGTCGGGATCCGCTTCAGCACCGCGAGGTAGTCGTCGGGCAGCTTGTGGGCCAGCGCCCCGCGCAGGACCGCCTCCATGTAGCGCCGCGAGGGTGCCGACGGATTGGCGGTGTGCGCGAAGTAGGCCTCGGCCTTGACCCGGCGCGGGACCGAACCGTCCTCGGGGCGCACCAGCTCGACCCAGACGTGCTGGCGCTCGTAGAGATTGTGGGCGTCGCCGGGCCCGCGGAACCCCTCGTGCCGGTCGAGGCTGGCGAGATCCTCGTCGTTCAACTCGTGGAGCACGCCCCACACGTCGTTGCCGTGCGAGAGCTGCAGGCTGGCCACCCCGCCGTTCCAGACTTCCGAGAAGATCGGGAAGACCAGCTTGTGGTCGCGCAGCACGGCCACCCCGATCTGCCGGTGCGCCGGGCAGCGTTCCCGCATCTGCTCGGTGTCCAGGTTCGATCCGAAGGCGAAGTAGAGCATCCTGCCCTCCCCAAATCACGAGCCCGGGGCGGACGGGCCCCCGGGCGCTCACGGGACAGAGAATAGGGCATGGCGGCCCGGCGGCCTATCGGATTGTTCGGGGGCGGCGGGACGGCCGGTTTGTCGGGCCCCGGGTGGGCTGGCTATCATCCCGGCCGAGGGTCGCCCGAACCCGCCCCCCCGGCCGCCCGATCCGAACCGGAGAAATCCCATGGCTGTGGACTACCTCGCATTCGGCCCCCATCCCGACGACGCCGAGATCCTCTGCGCGGGCACGCTCGTGCGGTTGGCCGCGGCGGGCTGGGAGGTGCACATTGCCACCTGCGCCCCCGGCGATTGCGGCACGGTGACCGAGAACCGGTGGGACATCAGCAGCCGGCGCACCCA
>CAYNPF010000048.1:0-14196 GCA_964398895.1 uncultured bacterium | reverse complement strand
GAGTTGGTGGAGCCGGCCACTCCCGGCGGCGTGCCCGCCACCAGAACGACCAGGTCGCCCTGCCCGGCGTGCCCCAGCTCGAGCATGGCGCGGGTCACCGTCGCCACCATCTCGTCCGTGGTGCGCACCTCGGGCACGACGAAGGTCTCCGCCCCCCAGACCACCGAGAGCTGGTGGCGCACGCAGGGCTCGCTGGTGAAGGCGTAGAGCGGCACCGGCTCGCGGTGCGAGGCCAGCGTGCGCACGGTCGAGCCGCTGCGGGTGAAGGCGACCAGGGCGCGGGCGCCGAGGGCGTGCGCCACCTCGGCGGCGGCGCGGCCGATGGCGTCCTGCACGGTGGGCACGTCGGTCGAGGGCGGCAGCGGCCGCACGCCCTCGACCTCGCAGGCCACGATGATGCGCCGCATCGTCTCCACCACCTGCACCGGGTGCTGCCCGACGGCGGTCTCGGCGGTGAGCAGGAGCGCGTCGGCCCCCTCGAGCACGGCGTTGGCCACGTCCGAGACCTCGGCCCGCGTGGGGCGCGTGTGGGTGACCATGGAGTCGAGCATCTGCGTGGCGACGATCACCGGCTTGCAGGCGCGGCGGGCGAGCTGCACGGCGTGGCGCTGCACCAGCGGCACGTCCTCGAGCGGCATCTCGACGCCGAGGTCGCCGCGTGCCACCAACAGGCCGTCGAAGGCGGCGACCACGTCCTTCATGTGCAGCACCGCCTCGGGCTTTTCGAGCTTGGCAATGATCGGGACCCGGCGTCCGACCTCGCGCATCACCGCGCGCACCGCGTCGGCGGCGGCGGCGTCGCGCACGAAGGACAGCGCCACCATGTCCACGCCCAGCTCCAGCGCGAAGCGCAGGTCGTCGAGGTCCTTGGGGGTGAGCACCGGCGCGCTCACCCGCACGCCGGGCAGGTTGAGGCCCTTGTGATCGGAGACCTCGCCGCCCTCGACGACGCGGCAGGTCACGCGCACGCCGTCGCTGGCCATGGCCTCGAGCCGCACGAGGCCGTCGTTGACCAGCAGGGTGTCGCCCGGCTTCACGTCGCGAGCCAGCCCCTCGTAGGTGGTCGAGGCGCCGCGGGCGTCTCCCGGCACCGGCTCGGTCGAGATGACGAAGGTGTCGCCGGTGGCGAGCACGACCGGTCCGCCGGGGAAGGTGCCGAGACGGATCTTGGGGCCGGCGAGATCGGCCATCACGCCGACCGCACGACCGCAGGCCGCGGCGGCGGAGCGCACCCGCCCGCAGCAGTCGCGGTGCCACTCGTGCGTGCCGTGCGAGAGGTTCAGCCGCGCGCCGTCCATCCCGGCCTCGATCAGGGCGCGGATGGCCTCCGGCGTGGACGAAGCGGGGCCGAGCGAGCCGAGGATCTTGACGCGGGGGGCGACGGGGAGCGGGGCGGGCGTCATGCGGCGGGTCTCCGGGCGGCGGGCGGAACGCGGCCTCGCCGCCGGTCACACGCCGCCGTCGCGCGCCGGGGAATGGGGTGGATGATGGGGTTCGAACCCACGACCCCCTGAGCCACAGTCAGGTGCTCTGCCAGCTGAGCTACATCCACCACCAACGACGATCGCGATGTGCAGGACGCGAAACTGGCGCGCCTGGAGGGAATCGAACCCCCGACCGACGGATTAGAAATCCGTTGCTCTATCCTTCTGAGCTACAGGCGCAGGACGATTCCGCTCGTTGCGGCCGACCGGAGCCGCGGCCTCCGGGAAGGGCCCCGGCCCCCCGAAGCACCCGCTGCGGGGGGCCGAGCAAGTCGGGGCGAGAGGATTTGAACCTCCGACTCCCTGCTCCCAAAGCAGGTGCGCTACCGGACTGCGCCACGCCCCGGACAGACCGTAGGCATTCAGCGGGTGAGGATACGGGCGGGCCGCGGGGCCGTCAAACCCGCCCCGACGGGGTCCGGAGGCCGGGGGAGAGCCCGGTGGTCTCCGCGCGGGGACGTTGCGCCTTCGCGTCGCCGGACCGTATGCTCCGGGGTACGGCGGTTGGTCCCCGATTCCGGCGGACGGCTCCCGACGGACATGGAACGAGGGGGAGAGCATGGGTGTGAACAAGGTGATCCTGGTCGGGAACCTCGGGGCGAACCCGGAGATGCGCTTCACGCAGGGTGGCCAGGCGGTGGCGAACCTGCGACTGGCCACGACGGAGCGCTGGACCGACCGGAACGGCCAGCGGCAGGAGCAGACCGAGTGGCACCGCGTGGTCGTGTGGGGCAAGCAGGCCGAGATCTGCGGCCAGTACCTGACCAAGGGGCGGCAGATCTACGTGGAGGGTCGGATCCGCACCCGGCAGTGGCAGGACCAGCAGGGCCAGAAGCGCTACACCACCGAGATCGTGGCGCAGACGGTCCAGATGCTGGGCAGCCGCTCGGAGGGTGGACCGCGCGAGGACACCGGTGTGGCCGCGCCGACCGACGAGGTCGTCAACAACACCAGCGACTTCGGCGGCGGTCCCGACGACGACATTCCATTCTGAGCCCGGACGGTTCATCGTCCGGCCGTGGGGGGCGAAAGGTCTCGACGGGGGTCGAGAAGCAGGATGTGCAGGCCGGGGACCCGTGACCTCGTCAAAAAAGCGGGAACACACAACTGCCAATGAGCAGTTGGCTTTCGCTGCCTAACTAGAGCAGCGACGGCTGCCCGGACCCCGCCTGTGGGGGCCGGAGCGGGCGTCAGAAAAACGCAGGCTGGTCCGAAGTCATGCCCGAGGGCGGAGGACGAGATCTCTGGAGGGCTGGCGCGCCGCTGATCCCGCCGGTCGGAGCGGGGGCGTGCGAGATCCAAACGGCCGGACAAGCCTGTAGGACATCCTGGGGACCGGCTCTCGGACGCGGGTTCGATTCCCGCCGCCTCCACCAGCATCGCCTCGCGGGCCGTTCCCCCCCCGGGAGCGGCCCGGCGAGTTCGCCGGCGCCGACGGCGGCGCCCTGAGGATCCCGGCAGCATGACCGAACCACCTCGCCGCAAGCGCACGAAGCCGCAGGGTGCGGCCGCTTCTCCCGCGGCGGATCATTCCGAACCCGACTACCGCGCGGTGCTGGAACAGGCGGCGGACGGGATCATCCTGACCGACGCCGAGCTGCAGATCCGGCTGGTGAACGACCGGGCCTGCGTGCTGCTCGGCTACACGCGCGAGGAGCTGCTGCGCCGCAACGCGGCGGACGTCCCCACCGCGGAGGAGTTGCGGATCCATCCCATCGAGGTGGAGCGCCTCCGCGCCGGGGGGCCGGTGGTGACACAGCGTCGGCTGCAGCGTCGGGACGGTTCGACCTTCATCGCCGAGACCAACGCCATCCGCCTCGCCGACGGCTGGGTCGTCGCCGTCCTGCGCGACGTCACCGAGCGCGTGCGCACCGAGCAGCGCCTGGCGGAGAGCGAGGCGCGCTACGGCGCGGTGGTCGAGCGCGCGACGGTCGGGATCACCGTCACCGACGCGGACTGGCGCTTCGTCGAGGTGAACCCGCGGGCCTGCGAGATCTTCGGCTACCCCCGCGAGCGGCTGCTCGGTATGACGGTGCGCGACATCGCCGCGCCCGGCGAGCTCGCCGGGGTGCCGTTGCACGAGCCGGAGCTCCGCGCGGGCCTCGACAGCTTCACGCGGCGCCGCATCCGCCGCCCGGACGGCACCGAGCGCATCGTCGAGATCAGCGCCCGCGACCTCGGCGACCGGCAGGTGGTGAGCATCGTCAACGACGTCACCGATCGCCGCGAGGCCGAGCAGCGGCTGGCGACCAGCGAGCGCAACCTGGCGCGGGCCCAGGAACTGGCGCAGTTCGGGACCTGGGAGGTGGACCTGGTGAAGTACACCGGGCGCTGGTCGCCCGAGATGTACCGCATCTTCGGTCTCTCGCCCGAGCGCGCACCCATCACCTACGACGCCTTCATCTCCTGCCTGCATCCCGAGGACCGTGCCGACATGGAGCGGTGGGTGCGCGAGGCCATCGCCGGGCAACCCGTGCTGCGGAAGCACGAGCATCGCGTCCTGCATGCCGACGGCTCGGTGCGCGTCGTCGCCGGGACCCTCGAAGCGCAGCGGGACGAGGCCGGGCGGGTGGTGCGCCTGATGGGTTCGTCGCAGGACATCACCGAGCAGCGGCTGCTCGAGCTGCAGTTGCGCGAGGCCCAGAAGCTCGAGGCCATCGGGCGCCTGGCCGGCGGCGTGGCCCACGACTTCAACAACCTGCTGACCGTGATCCTCGGCTTCGTCGAGACCATGCTCGACGGGATGTCGGCCGCGGACGCGAATCGCGGTCCCGCCGAGCAGATCCGCCTCGCCGCGCGGCGGGCCGCGGCGCTGACGCAGCAGTTGCTGGCCTTCGGCCGCCGGCAGATGTTCCGCCTCGAGGTGTTCGACCTCAACGCCGTGCTCGGTGAGATGCGCGAGATCCTGCGGCGGCTGATCGGCGAGCAGATCGAGATCCTGATCACGCCCGGGGCCCGCTGGGCCCGGGTCGAGGCCGACCGCGGCCAGATCGAGCAGGTCATCCTCAACCTGGCGCTGAACGCCCGCGACGCGATGCCCTCGGGCGGGAGGCTCGAGATCGCCACCGCCAACGTGGACCGGCCGTCCGGCGGTCCGGGGTCCGCGCCCGGCCTGCTGCTCACCGTGAGCGACACCGGCATGGGCATGAGCGCCGAGGTGCAGGCCCACATCTTCGAGCCCTTCTACACGACCAAGGACGTCGGCCAGGGGACCGGGCTCGGCCTGGCCACCGTCCACGGCATCGTCAGCCAGAGCGGTGGCCGCATCGAGGTCCAGAGCTCTCCCGGGGCCGGGACCTGCTTCCGCATCCAGCTGCCGTGCGCAGCGGACGCGGACGAGGTCACGCGGGCGGTCGGGACGCCGCTGGCGGCGTTGGACGACGGCGACGAGACCGTGCTGCTGGCCGAGGACGATCCGGCGGTGCGCAGCCTGGTGGCCGACGTGCTGCGCACCCGCGGCTACCGGGTGCTCGAGGCGGCCGACGGGGACGAGGCGGCGCAGATCGGCGCCCGCCTCGACGGGGCGGTGGACCTGCTCATCGCCGACATCGTCATGCCGGGCATGAGCGGCCGGGAACTGGTCCGCACCCTCCTCGAGCAGTGGCCGGGGCTGCGGGCCCTGCTCATCTCGGGCTACAGCGGCGAGCGGACGGAGCCCGACGAACCGGCCCCGGGGGCCGTGGCGTTCCTGCAGAAGCCTTTCTCGCCCGGGGCGCTGGCGCGGAGGGTCCGCGAGGTGCTGGACGGGCCGGGCGGGAAGCCCGCCCGGGGCTGAGCCGCCGTCTTCCGGCGCCCGTCGGGGAATCGCGGTCGGCCCGATTCGCCCCCTGCGGCGGGTGCCGTTTCCGCTTGCAGCGGCCCACCCCCGGACTTAGTCTCGCCGGCTCGTGAGAAACGACGGAGACACGCTTCGGCCGCGTCTGGACGATGTCCGCGGTCGCATCGCGGCCGCCGCGGCGCGGTCCGGCCGGCCGGCCGGGGCAGTCACGCTCGTCGGGGTCACGAAGACCGTTCCGGCCGTGATCGTGCAGGAGGCGGTCGCCGCCGGTCTGGTGGACCTCGGCGAGAACCGCGTCCAGGAGGCCCAGGCCAAGATCCCGATCGTGGGTCGGGCGAACGTGCGCTGGCACTTCATCGGTCATCTCCAGCGCAACAAGGCGGGCAGGGCCGTCGAGCTGTTCGATCGCGTCCACAGCGTGGACGACGCGGAATTGGCGGAGGCGCTCTCCCGGCACGCCGTGGCGGCCGGGCGGACGCTCCCGGTGCTGGTGGAAGTGAACGTGAGCGGGGAGGCCAGCAAGTTCGGGGTCGCTCCCGAGGCGCTGGGAGCCCTGCTCGAGCGGATGGCGGCGCTGCCCGGGTTGGTGCTGGACGGCCTGATGACCGTCGGGCCGCTGCTCGAGAGCGCGGCGGCGGTGCGGCCGTGTTTCGTGCGGCTGCGCGAGCTGCGCGATGAGGCCGAGCGCCGACTGGGGCGGCGTCTGCCCGAGCTGTCCATGGGGATGAGCGGGGACTTCGAGGTGGCGGTGGAGGAGGGCAGCACGCTGGTGCGGGTGGGCGGGGCGATCTTCGGTCCGCGGCCCGCGCCGGGCGGAACGGGAAGCGGGGTGGCGTGATGTTCGTGGTCGGCAATCTCCTCAACGCGGTGGCGAGCGTCCTGGACGTCGTCCTGCAGGGGTTGTTGCTGGTCATCCTGGTGGACGCGGTGCTGTCGTGGGTCGGGCCGGGGCCGCGGCACCCGGTGGTGCGCCTGCTCGATCGCATCTCGGACTTCGTCTGCGATCCGGTGCGGCGGTTGTTCCCGACCGCCTTCGGCGGCATCGACTTCGCGCCGTTCATCGCCATGCTGGCGATCTACTTCGTGCAGCTCTTCGTGATCGGCTCCCTGCACGGGCTGGCCGTGCGGCTGGGCTGAGGCGTCGCAATGAGCGTCCGCCTGCGGGTGCGCGTGCATCCCGGGGCGCGCCGGCCGGGACTGGTCGGGCGGATGGCGGACGGATCGGTGAAGGTGGCGGTGGCCGAGGTCCCCGAGGGGGGGCGGGCCAACCGCGCGGTGGAGGCGGTGCTGGCCGTGGTGCTGGGGGTGCCGCGCTCGCGGGTGCGGGTGGTCGGCGGCGCGGCGGCACGGTTGAAGCAGGTCGAGATCGAAGGGCTGGACGAGCCCGGAGCGGAGCGCCGGATCACCGCGGCGCTCGCCGGTGCCGCCGGCGGACGGGGGCAGGAGAGGGACGATGGCGAGTGAGTACGTGAGGCGGATCGAGGAGGCGGCCGCGGCGGTGCGGGCGCGCACGAAGCTGGCGCCGCGCGTGGGCGTCATCCTGGGCACGGGGCTCGGCGACTTCGCCGACGCACTCGAGCTGGAGTCGGTGATCCCCTACGCGGAGATCCCGCACTTCCCGGTCTCCACGGTCGAGAGCCACGCCGGGGAGCTGCACCTCGGGCGGCTGGCGGGCCGGCCGGTGGCCGTGCTCAAGGGGCGCGTGCACTACTACGAGGGCTACGCCATGCGCGAGGTGGCCTTCCCGGTGCGCGTGCTGCGGGCCCTGGGTTGCGGCACGCTGGTGGTGACGAACGCGGTGGGCGGCATGAACCCGAACATGGCGCCGGGCAGCATCGTGCTCACCACCGACCACATCAACCTGATGGGCGACAATCCGCTCATCGGGTCGAACGACGACGAGCTGGGTCCGCGCTTCCCGGACATGAGCGAGCCCTATGCCCGCGACCTCATCGCGCTGGCCGAACGCGTGGCGCTCGAGCTGCGCGTGCCGCTGCAGCGGGGCGTGCTGGTCGCCGTGCCGGGGCCGAACCTGGAGACGGCGGCGGAGTACCGCTTCCTGCGCTGGATCGGTGCCGACGTCGTGGGCATGTCGCTGGTGCCCGAGGTGATCGCGGCGGTGCACGGCAGCCAGAGGGTGCTGGCGCTCAACGTGGTCACCGACGCCTGCCTGCCCGACGCGCTCAAGCCGGCGGCGATACCCGAGATCCTCGCGGTGGCGGGTCGCACGGCCCCCGCGCTCATCCGGCTGGTGACGGAAGTCATCCGCCGCCTGGACGACAAGTAGGACCGGGGCTCCCCCGGTCCCGGTAACGGAGGAATGACGATGGCCAGCCAGCGCAAGAGCCCGAGCCCCGCCAAGCGCGTCACGCCCGCCGCGAAGAATCCGGCCCGGGCGGCCAAGCGAGCCGCCCCCGCTGCGAAGAAGCCGGTCCGGGCGACCAAGCCGGCCAGGCCGACGAAGCCGGCCAAGGCGACGAAGCCGGCCAAGCCGACGAAGCCGGCGAAGCGGGTCGCCCAGGCGGCCGCGAAGGCCGCCATGCCCCGCAAGCTGAAGGCGGTGGCCCGGCCGCCGGTGACCGGCACCAACGTGCATCTGCTGGGCGTGCTGCCGGCCAGCTCCCGCGCGCGCGGCACCGACCGTCCGGCGCGCCCGACGCCGGCCGCGGGGACCACGGCTCCGGCCGCGGCGGCGCCGATCGGCGCCCGCAAGGCCGGGCGCGTCCGCGGGCCGCAGCGGCTCGGCACCGAGGAGTTGCGCGAGCTGGAGGAGAAGCTGCGCGAGGAGCGGGCCAAGCTGATGAAGGAGATGGGGCACCTCGAGAACACCGTGCTCAAGGTGAACCCGCGCGACAGCGCCGGCGATCTCTCCGGCTACTCGTTCCACATGGCCGACGCCGGCACCGACGCCTACGAGCGCGAGATGGGCTTCCAGTTCGCCTCGGCCGAGGGCCGCCTGCTGCGCGAGTTCAACGAGGCGCTGCGCCGGCTCTACGCCGGCGAGTACGGCGTCTGCGAATCGTGCGGCAACGCCATCGCCAAGGAGCGCCTGCTGGCCATCCCGACCACGCGCCTGTGCCGGGACTGCAAGGAGAAGGAGGAGCGGGAGAAGCCGGTCCTGCCGTGAGACGCTCCCTGGCGTACCTGGCGCTGATCGCGGCGGTGATCGTCGGCCTCGATCGCTGGACGAAGCACTGGGCCGGCGTCGAGCTGGCCCTGCGCCCGCCGCTGCGCCTCATCGGCGACTACGTGCGCCTGAACTACGCGCGCAACTCCGGCGTGGCCTTCGGCATCGGCCACGGCACGGGCTTCCCCTACTACATCTTCTCGCTCGTCGCCATCGCCGTGATCCTCTGGATGTTCGTGAGCGGGCGCGTCGGCCGGGGGCTCGGCCGCGTCCTCGCGCTCGGACTGCTGCTGGGCGGGGCCGTCGGCAACCTGGTGGACCGCATCGGCAGCGGCGAGGTCGTGGATTTCATCGAGATCGGCGTGCCGCGCTGGTACTGGCCGATCTTCAACGTGGCCGACTCGGCGATCACCACCGGCATCGTGCTGCTGCTGGTGCTCGGCTGGTCGCGATACCCGACGGAGCCGACGGGGGCCCCGGCCGACGATGGGCCGCCTGGACCTGCGGGTTCCTGAGTCGGGCGCCGGCCAGCGCCTCGACCGCTTCCTGGCGGCGGCGCAGCCCGACCTGTCCCGCAGCCGCCTGCAGGCGCTGATCCGCGCCGGCCGGGTGAGCGTCGGCGAGCGCCCGGGCCGCGCCGCGCAGCGGTTGCGCGCCGGCGAGCGGATCCACGTCGAGCTGCCCGAGGCGGCGCGCCCCACGGCGATCGCCCCCGAGGCGATCCCGCTCGTCGTCGTCCACGCGGACGAGCACGTGCTGGTGCTGGACAAGCCGGCGGGCCTGGTCGTCCATCCCGGTGCGGGCGTGGACCGCGGCACGCTGGTGCACGGGCTGCTCCACCTCGCGCCCGAGATCGCCGGCGTGGGCGGGTCGGGGCGTCCGGGCATCGTCCACCGGCTCGACAAGGAGACCTCGGGCCTGATGGTGGTGGCGCGCACGACCGCGGCTCACCGCGCCCTGGTCGAGATGCTGCGCGCGCGCGCGGTGCACCGCCGCTATCTGGCCATCGTCTGGGGACAGCCGCGCGCCACCGCCGGGGCGATCGAGGGCGCGATCGGCCGCGACCCGCGGCAGCGCAAGCGCATGGCGGTGGTGACGCGCGGCGGCAAGCCGGCGCGCACCCACTGGCGGGTGCGGGAGCGCCTGGCCGGCGCGGCGTTGCTCGAGGTGACGCTCGACACCGGCCGCACGCACCAGATCCGCGTGCACCTGTCGCACGCCGGCTATCCGGTCGTGGGGGATCCGACCTACGGCGGGCGCCGGCGGCCGCAGTTGAGCCGGACCGCGGGGGAGCGTAGTCTCCTTGCCGCCGTGCTCGAGGTGTTGCCGCGCCAGGCGCTGCATGCGGTGGGACTGGAGTTCCCGCATCCGGTCACGGGCGCGGCCATGAGCTTCACGTCGCCGCCGCCGGCGGACTTCGAACGGGCGCTGGAGTTGCTGCGCGCGCCCGCCGTCGGTACGGCAGCCGGGGTCCCGAAATGACCGAAGCCGTCACCGAGGTGATCCACCTCGACATCCCGAGTCGTCTCGACCTGCTCGGCCTGCTCGACCGCATGACCATGCTGATCTGCGAGCGGGCCGGCTTCGACGAGGATGCCAGCACGCAGGTGACGCTGGCGGCGATCGAGGCGGGGACGAACGCCATCCAGCACGGCTCGCGCGGCCGGCCCGACCGCGTGGTGGGCGTGGACTTCGCGCTGTGGCCCGACCGGCTCGAGATCGCCGTGCGCGACCGCGGCCCGGGCTTCGACCCGGCGCTGGTGAGCGGGGACATCACCTCGCCGGAGCACCTGCTCGACTCCCGCGGGCGGGGCATCTTCATCATGCGCGCCTGCATGGACACGGTGGACTTCCGCTTCGACGGCACCGGCACGACCTGCCTGCTGGTCAAGCGCCGCCCGGCCGCGGGCTGACCGCGCCGTGCGCGTGCTGGCGGTGGACTGGGGCGAGCGGCGGATCGGGCTCGCGGTGAGCGACCCGCAGGAGATCATCGCCAGCGGGCTGCCCACGCTGGTGGTGGACGGGCTCGAGGCCGCGGTGGGCGGGGTGATCCGGGTGGCCCGCGAGGTCGAGGCCGAGCGCCTGGTGGTGGGCATGCCGCTGCGCATGGACGGCGGTCGCGGCGAGGCGGCGGAGGCGGCGCAGCGCTTCGCCGACCGGCTGCAGGCGGGCTGCGACCTGACGGTGGACACCTACGACGAGCGCTTCACCTCGGCGCTCAGCGAGCGGCGCCTGCGCGAGGCGGGCGTGCGCACCACCGGTCGCGCGCGCGCGCGTGTGGACCAGGGCGCGGCGGTGGCGCTGCTGGAGTCCTACCTGACTCGGCGGGCGGCCCGCCGCTCGCGCGGGGAGGAGCCGTGAGCGAGCCCCGCGCCGGCAGCCCGTTGCCGGCCGCTCCGCGCGGCGCCCGTGCGCCCCGGCGGCCCTTCCGGCCGCGGCGCTGGGCCCTGCTGCTGGCGCTGGTCGCCGCCCTGGCGGTGGCCTCCGATCTGTTCTTCCCGGCGGGTCTGTTCCCGCCGCGCGAGAAGCGCGTCATCCTGGTCGAGCACGGCCAGTCGCTCGACCACGTGGCGGGGGAGCTGAAGCGGGTCGGGCTGCTGCGCGGCCGGCTCGGCTTCCAGGTGCTGGCGCGGCTCATGGGGCTCGACCGGCACATCAAGGCCGGGCAGTACGAGTTCGCCCTCGGCACGACGGTGCCCGGTCTGCTCCGGGCCCTGGCCCACGGCATGAGCGGGTTGAACCTCGTCACCATCCCCGAGGGGCTGACGTTGAGGGAGATCGGCGGACTGCTCTCCGGGCACCTCGGTGTGCCGGCGGCCGCCTTCGACTCGCTGGGACACGACCGCGCCTTCTGCGACTCGGTGGGGGTGGCCGCGACCTCGCTCGAGGGCTACCTCGGTCCCGACACCTACGAGTTCCTGCCCGGCACGCCGCCGGAGGTGGCCCTGCGCACCATGGTGGCGCGGCAGCACGAGGTGCTGCGTCGCGCCGGCGCCGGGCACGATTCGCTGCCGCTGGGGCTGTCCCTGCACGAACTGCTGATCCTCTCCTCCATCGTCGAGTCGGAGGCGCAGCGGCCCAACGAACGCGCCCGCATCGCGCAGGTCTACCTGAACCGGCTCGCCGTCGGCATGCGGCTGCAGGCCGATCCGACCGTGGCCTACGCGCTGGGCATGAACCCGCGCTCGCGCCTCTACGTGAAGCAGCTCCGCCACGAGTCGGCCTACAACACCTACCTGCACGCGGGACTGCCGCCCGGGCCCATCTGCAACCCGGGGGCGGCGTCGGTGACCGCGGCGCTGAACCCCGCGCGGGCCGAGCGCGCGCTGTACTTCGTGGCCCGCGGCGACGGCAGCCACCTCTTCGCGCGCACCTACGCCGAGCACCTGGTGAACATCCGCCGGGCGCAGGTGCTGCGCGCCGATGCCGAGGCCGAGGCGGAATCGCTGCGCGTGCTGGACTCGCTCACCGCGCGCTAGCCTCCATGGCCGCGCCCGCTTAGCGGCGGCGGGGGCCTGTGCTAACGTCCCCGCCCCATGGCGAAGCGACCCTTCCCCGACCTGGACTGGCCCGAGCGGCTGGAGCTCCTGCGCGCGCTGCTGCGCGGGCTGGGGCGGGTGGTGGTGGCCTACTCCGGTGGCGTGGACTCCAGCCTGCTGCTGCGCGTGGCGCACGAGGTGCTCGGCGAGCGGGCGCTGGGTGCGATCGGGGTCTCCGACACCTACGCCGCGGGCGAGCTGGAGTCGGCCCGCGCGCAGGCGGCCGGATTCGGTGCGCGGCTCGAGACCGTGACCACCGGCGAGCTCGCCGACCCGCGCTTCCGAGGGAACCCCACCGACCGCTGTTACCACTGCCGCTCCGCCCTCTTCGCGCGGCTGGACGAGCTGGCGGCCCGCGAGGGCGCCGTGGTGCTGGACGGCAGCATCGCCGAGGACCTGGACGACTTCCGTCCCGGGCGGTGGGCGGGGCACGAGCACGGCGTGCGTTCCCCACTGGCCGAGGTGGGATTCTGCAAGGAGGACGTGCGGGCGGCGGCGGCCCACTACGGCCTGGCCAGCGCGGCCAAGCCGGCCTCGCCCTGCCTGGCCTCGCGGATTCCCTACGGGACGGAGATCACCCCCGCCATCCTGCGCCGGGTGGAGGCTGCCGAGGCCCTGGTTCGCTCGCTGGGCTTCGGGGAGCTCCGGGTCCGGCACCACGGCGAGGTGGCCCGGGTCGAACTGACGCTGGCCGATCTTGGACGTGCGCTGGGACCGGAGGTGCGCGGTCGTCTGGTGGACGGCCTCAAGGCGCTGGGATATCGTTATATAACCATTGATCTCGAGGGGTTTCGCTCCGGCAGCATGAACCCCGTCGGTGGGGTCTAGCCGGGGTCGGACCTGGCCCAGCGGGTCTTCGTGGGCGGGTCCCGGGCCATGGCTGCCGGCCCGGCTTGCGCTGGTCGTCAGGAGATTGAGAATATCCGGAACCGCCGCCCCGGGACCGCGGGTAATAACCCGTGCGCCCCACTAGAGGCGGCGGCACGATCAGCGGTCTTCGCTGGGACCGTCGGTGCCCCGAGCCTCTCAGGCTCTGGCAAACGCCGATGATCCCGGACCGGCCGCTCGGTCCGAGAGGCATCGGTGTTCGTGTCCCCGCCCGGGGAGGAGGCTCAGGATGGCAGTAGCGAAGCCGGCCCGTCAGCAGCGTTCGATCAAGCGGGCTCTGGAGTCCGACCTTGGGTTCAGCTGGGGGGCCTGGAACAACCTCTTGCTGGCCTTTGGGTTGGTGGTCCTGGCCGCGGGTTATGTGGCCCTTTCGAAGGGTTCCATCACCCTCGCGCCGGCCCTCCTGGTGCTCGGCTACGTCGGCCTGATCCCGGGATCCCTCCTGATTCGTGGGCGAAAGCACGGTTCGGGCGAATAGCTCAGTTGGCAGAGCGCTTGCCTTACACGCAAGAGGTCACAGGTTCGAGCCCTGTTTCGCCCACCAGTGGGGTGGCATGGAAACACAGGCAGGCCGGGGGAAGACCGGAAGCATGACCCCCGGAGAGGGCAAGTTGGTCCGGGGTACGAGGTTCGGGGGCCAAAAACGGTCTTGACAGTGCGTCGGCGGGACTCCTAGACTTGTAGCGTTATTGGAACACCTTGCCAACGCAGCAGATAACTTCCGTGGAACGCTCGAACTCGTCATCTCGTGAGTTCGAAAGGAGGTGGCCTGCAAGCCAGACCTGATTGCTCGCAACCCAGCCTTGCCTGTACCTAGCAACAGGGTGAACCATCTATGGAGGTGCAACGATGACTGGTTTGGTTCGCAAGGCCTCGCTTCTGGTAGTGCTCGGCCTCCTGGCGGCGACGGTCGCGGTGGCTGGGGTCCCTGATCCCGCCCACAGCATCGTCCCGACGTACATTGACCTCGTCGCCTGCAACAGCGGCACGATCGATCCGTACGGCGCGTTCACGGTCACGGTCAACGACGCCGGTGGCTTCCCTGTGGTCGGCTGCGAAGTCGAGATCACCTTTGCCAGCGACCTGCACGTCTACGACACCATCACCGGTCTCACGGTGGACTGCACGGCCCACACGGTGACGGCGCTCAGCGATGCGAACGGTCTGGCTCACTTCGACATTCCGGGCGCCACGATCAACAGCAACGGCGTGGCGACGGGCTCGGGCGCCAATGGCGCGACGATCAAGGCCTGCGCAGTGACGCTGGGTCAGGCGACGGTGTGCGTGTTCGACGAGGGCGGCGCCCTGGGTACGCTGGGCGTTGCCGCGAACGACCTGGCCGGCTGGCTGGGCGACTTCGGCAAGCTGGGCACGATCGGC
>CAYNPF010000047.1:0-14222 GCA_964398895.1 uncultured bacterium | reverse complement strand
CGGACTCGGTGAGCCCGCTCGAGGCCTCGATACGGATGCTCTGCTCCTTGCCGGTGGCGCGGTCCTTGGCCGACACGTGCAGGATGCCGTTGGCGTCGATGTCGAACGTGACCTCGATCTGCGGCATGCCGCGCGGCGCCGGCGGGATGCCGTCGAGGTGGAAGCGCCCGATGGTCTTGTTGCCGCCGGCCACCGGCCGCTCGCCCTGCAGGACGTGCACCTCCACCGTCGTCTGGTTGTCGGACGCGGTCGAGAACACCTCGCTCTTCTTGGTCGGGATCGTGGTGTTGCGCTCGATGAGCGCGGTCATCACGCCGCCCAGCGTCTCGATGCCCAGCGACAGCGGGGTGACGTCGAGCAGCACCACGTCGCGCACGTCGCCGGCCAGCACCGCACCCTGGATCGCGGCCCCCACCGCCACCACCTCGTCGGGGTTCACGCCCCGGTGCGGCTCCTTGCCGAAGATCTGCTTGACCAGCTCCTGCACCCGGGGCATGCGGGTGGCGCCACCGACCAGCACCGCCTCGTCGATCTGCTGCGGGGTCAGGCCGGCGTCCTGCAGCGCCTTCAGCACCGGGCCGCGGCAGCGCTCGATGAGGTCGTCCACCAGCTGCTCGAGCCGCGCCCGCGTCAACTTGAGGTTCAGGTGCTTGGGACCATTCTGGTCGGCGGTGATGAAGGGCAGGTTGACCTCGGTCTCCAGCGTGCCGGAGAGCTCGCACTTGGCCTTCTCGGCGGCCTCCTTGAGCCGCTGCAGCGCCATGGCGTCCTTGCGCAGGTCGATCCCCTCCTGCTTCCGGAACTCGTCGGCCAGCCAGTCGATCACGCGCTGGTCGAAGTCGTCGCCGCCCAGGTGGGTGTCGCCGTTCGTCGAGCGCACCTCGAAGACGCCGTCGCCGATCTCGAGGATCGAGATGTCGAAGGTGCCGCCGCCGAGGTCGAAGACCGCGATCTTCTCGTCCTTCTTCTTGTCCAGCCCGTAGGCCAGCGAGGCCGCGGTGGGCTCGTTGATGATGCGCTTCACGTCCAGCCCGGCGACGCGCCCGGCGTCCTTGGTGGCCTGGCGCTGCGAGTCGTTGAAGTAGGCGGGCACGGTGACCACGGCCTCGGTCACCTTCTCGCCCAGGTACTCCTCGGCCGTCTGCCGCATCTTCTGCAGGATCATGGCCGAGATCTCGGGCGGCGAGTACTCCTTGCCCTCCACCCGCACCCGCGCGTCACCGCCGGCGCCGCGCACGACCTCGTAGGGCACGAGCTTGCGCTCGCTCTCCACCTCGTCGTACTTGCGCCCCATGAAGCGCTTGATCGAATAGACCGTGTTCGTGGGGTTGGTCACGGCCTGCCGGCGCGCCACCAGTCCCACGAGCCGCTCGCCGCTCTTCGCGAAGCCGACCACCGAAGGGGTCGTGCGGAAGCCCTCGGCGTTGGCGATGACCTTGGGCTCGCCGCCCTCCATCACCGCCACGCACGAATTCGTGGTCCCCAGATCAATGCCGATGACCTTGCCCATGTGATCCCTTCCCTCGTCGTGATGGACGGAAGCCACGCCGGTCCCTCCGCCCCCCTGGGGCGGCCGCCGGCGTGGCGCGTCCGTGGATGTGGCGCTTCGTCCGTCCGACTAGCCGACCTTGACCTCGACCTCCCGCAGCCGCGCCTCCTCGGCCTTGGGCACGTGGATCTCGAGCACGCCGTCCTTGAAGGTCGCCTTCACCTGGTCGGCCCGCACCGGCGCGCCGAGGGTGAAGGAGCGCTCGAAGGTACCGTGGGCGCGCTCGCAGCGCAGCCAGTTGCCGTCCTTCTGCGCACCGTCCTGCTTCCGCTCGCCGCGCACCGTCAGCAGGTCGCCCATGACGTGGACCTTGACGTCCGGCTGGGCCACGCCCGGCAGGTCGGCGCGGATGATGAACTGCTCCGGCGTCTCCTCGATGTCCACCACCGGCGCGAAGTCGAACGCGGCGCGGGCACCGGGCCGCCCGAACGCGCTGTCGAACAGCCGGTTCATCTCCTCGTGCATCGTGACCAGGTCCCGCAGCGGCGGGGCCGGCGGATTCCAGCGGATGATCGCCATCGTGATGTCCTCCTCTTCGAGTCCCTGCTCTCCTGGCCGCCGCCTCCGGTCGGGTCCCCGCCCGCCGCGCGGCGTCCGTGTGGTCGCCGGGGTACATTGCAGCCGCCGTACCAGCCGGGCCCGGTCGCTGCATCGCTCTGCGTGGCAACCCGTTGCCGAATCCGGCTCACGTAACGCCGCAAGGCGACAGCCGCCGGGCGTCCCATCGCGGAACATCTCCCGTCACGGAACGGAACGGCGGCGTTCCCTCCGTGGACGTCGCCTTGGGCGCTCCGTCGCCTTCTGCTAGCGTGCAGCCGCGATGCGGATCAGCCTCTTCCTGCCCCACGTCGGCGTCTTTGGGGGCGTGCGCCGCTTCCTCGAACTGGGGAACGCGTGGAGCGCCGCCGGACACGCCGTCACGCTCCTGCACCCCGGCGGCGAGCCACCGGCGTGGCTGCCCTTCGCCGGCGCCACCCGTCGGCTCGACGAGAGCAACCGGGTGGAGGCGGATCTCGCCCTGTGCGCCGACCCGCACACCTTCGACGCCTTCGTGGCCGCGCCGGCCGCCGAGCGCCTCTACTACTGCGTCATCGAGGGGGACGCGGGCGTGGCCCGGGCTCTGGCCCGCCCCGACATCCGGTTGGCCGCCAACTCGGGCGCCCTGCGCCGCACGCTCGCCCGCCGCACCCGCCGCCCGGTGCTCGACGGCGTCGGCGGCATCCGCGTGCAGCAGTTCCGGCCCGATCCGGCCCACCGTGCCGCGGCGCCGCTGCGGGTGCTGCTCAACGGCCGCCGCTCCCGCCCCAAGAAGGGCACCGACCTCGTGCTGCGGGCGCTGGCCGGACTGCCCGGGCGCGTGCCCGAATTCGAGATCGTGCTCTTCGACGCACTCGGACCGCAGAACCGCCAGGATCCGCGCGACGGCGCCCCGCTGCCGGCCGGCGCCCGCTTCGTGCTCGACCCCACGCAGGAGGAACTGGTCGCCCTCTACCGGTCCGCGCACCTGTTCGTGGCGGCCGAGCGCAAGGCCGGCTGGTGCAACACCGCGCTCGAGGCCATGGCCTGCGGATGCGCCGTGGTCTGCACGCCCAGCGGAACCCGCGACTTCGCCCGCCACGGCGAGAACGCGCTGGTGAGCCGCTGGCGGCACCCGCTGGCCCTGCGGCCGCTCATCGCCCGGGTGCTGCGCGATCCCGGCCTGCGCGATCGCCTCGCCGCGGCCGGACCACCCACCGCCGCGGACTGGACCTGGGAGAAGCTGGCTGCGAAGCTGCTCGCCCAGCTCGGCCTCTGAGCGGACGGGGGCGGGCCCCCGTGGGGCCCGCCCCCGTCATGTCCACCCGGACGTCATCGCGCCGGCTGGTAGCCCGCCTTCTCCGGTCCCACCAGCAGCTCGTCCTTCGTGTAGATGAAGGCCTCGCGCTTGTAGTCGGCCAGTTCGTAGTCCTTCTCGAGGAAGATGGCGTCCTCGGGACAGGCTTCCTCGCACATGCCGCAGAAGATGCAGCGCAGCATGTTGATCTCGTAGCGGGCCGCGTGGCGCTCGCCGTGCGAGCGCGGATGCTCCGGATCGTTCTCCGCCGCCTGCACGAAGATGGCATCCGCCGGGCAGGCCACCGCGCACAGCTCGCAGCCCACGCAGCGCTCGAGCCCGTCCGCGTGCCGCGCCAGCATGTGCAGCCCGCGGAAGCGCGGGAACATCACCAGCTTCTCGTCCGGGTACTGGACGGTGACCGGCTTCCTGAACAGGAAGTGATCCAGGGTGATGCCCAGTCCCGTCGCCAGTTCCTTGATCATGCCCACGACTCCTTGCCGGCCGGGGGAAGGTCACCAGCACACGGCCATCGCGGAGGATAGCCGTCCCCCGGCCCCCACGCAAACCCGGGCGCGGCCCCGGGCGCGGCCCCGGGCGCGACCCGGGCCGGCAACCACCGCCGTCCCTCCCGCTACAGCTTTGGCAGCGTGATGCCCTGCTGGGCCTGGTACTTGCCCGCCTTGTCCCGGTAGGAGACCTCGCAGGGCGAGTCGCTCTCGAAGAACAGCACCTGCGCGATGCCCTCGTTGGCGTAGACGCGGGCCGGCAGCGGCGTGGTGTTGCTGATCTCGAGGGTCACGAAGCCCTCCCACTCCGGCTCGAACGGCGTCACGTTGGTGATGATGCCGCAGCGGGCGTACGTGCTCTTGCCCAGGCAGACCGTGATCACGTTGCGCGGGATGCGGAAGTACTCGACGCTGCGTCCGAGCGCGAACGAGTTGGGCGGGATGACCGCGACCGGGCCCTTGAAGTCCACCATCGAGGCCGCGTCCACGTGCTTCGGGTCCACGATGGTCGAGTTCACGTTGGTGAAGATCTTGAATTCGTCCGCGATGCGCAGGTCGTAGCCGTACGACGAGACCCCGTAGGAGATCACGCCGTGGCGCACCTGCTTCTCCTCGAACGGCTCGATCATGCGGTGCTCCCGGCACATCTTCCGGATCCAGTGGTCGGGGCGGATGGACATCGTCATTCCTCCGTGGGTTCGAAGCGGCCCAGCATGCGGACCGCGTGGACGAGTTCGGGCAGCAGCAGCCGATCCAGCGCCAGCGCCGCGGCGGCGCGGGCCGCGGCCAGCAGCACGACGAGACGCCCGCGCGCGACGAAGGCGGCGGCGCGCGACAACCAGGCGGCGGCGCCGACCTGCTCCAGCGAGAGGACGCGGAACAGCTCGCCGAAGCCGGGCACCGGTCGCTCGGCCAGGGCGGCCAGCGCCTCCGGCGCCTGGTCGCGGGGATTGAGACCGGTGCCGCCGGTGACCACGACCAGGTCCACCTCGGCGCGCGCCAGCGCCGCGCGCACCGCCCGGCGCAGCGCGGCCGGGTCGTCCTTCACCCAGGCCCGGGTGAGCACCCGATGACCCGCCCGCACGAGCCGGCGCTCGATCAGGGCCCCGGTGGTGTCGGCGTGACCACGGCGCGTGTCGCTGGCCGTGATCACGGCGCAGCCCACCGGGCGCGGCGCGCCCGCGCTGCGATGATCGGCGCTCCGGCGGACCTTCACGCCCTCCTCCCCGCGGCGACCGCGCCCCAGGCGCCGGCCCGTTCCGCCAGCGGTCGCGGCGTCACGCCGAAGTGCAACCGCCACGGCTCCGCTTCCGCCAGGAGGTGCTCCTCGATCTCGGCCAGCGGCGGCTCCCAGCCCGCCGGTCCGCCCGGCACGGCACCGACGCCTCGCGCCAGGTCCACGAGCTCGGCCAGGCTCCACGTCTCCGGCCCGGCCACCTCGTACCAGCCCTCCCAGGCCGCCCGGCTGTCCAGTGCGCGCACGAGCGTGTCCACCACGTCCTCCTCGGCCACCGGGTTGACGAGCTTGGCGCCCCCTCGCGGCAGGCGCGGCCCGGCGGCCAGGTGCCGCCAGAGCGGGCTCGCCGGTCCCAGCATCGGCCCCGGACGCAGCACGAGCACCGGCACGGCGGCGGCCCGCGCCGCCTCCTCCAGTCGCCAGCAGTCGCGCAGGCGCGGGGCGACCGCGTCGGGATGGGTGCCGAGCCGCGTCACCACCAGCAGCCGGTCCGCTCTTCCGCCCACCGCCGGCCGCAGCCAGTCGGCGGGATCGTCCACCACCTGCGCGGGCGAGGGGCAGACGAAGAGGCTCGCCCGTCCGCCGGCGGCCGGCCCCGCGGCCACCGCGTGGCCGCGCGCGGCCAGCGCGCCCAGCAGCCGCTCCGCGGCGCTGCCGGGCGGCGGCGACGCTGCCGGCAGCAGGATCAAGCGAACTCCCCGAGGGCTTCGGCCATCTGGCGGTGGTGCGAGAGGTCGTGCTCCGCCCAGGCCCGCGCCAGCGTGGCCAGCGAGACGTAGCCGCGCAGCGGGTGGAACCCGGTCCGCTCCCAGTCGGCGCGTCCGAGCGGCGCCAGCCGTGCGAGCACCGTCCGCCGTGCCGCGCGCCACGCCTCCAGCGTCGGGGCGACCGGTTGTCCCTGGTAGTCACGCTCCGCGGCCCAGCCGCGGGTGGCCAGGTCGGGCAGCACGGGGTGCGGCTCGGCCAGCAGCCGCTCCAGCCGCGGTCCGAAGATCTCCCGGTCCACGTCGCGCAAATGACAGAGGACCTCGAGCGCCGACCAGCGCCCCGGTCCCGGTTGGCGGCGCCAGGCCGCCTCGTCGTGGCGGGCGAGACGCCCCGCCACCCGCTCCGGCCCCTCGGCCAACACGCCCAGCAGGCGATCCCACTCGACGAACGTCATCGGGCCGCGGACGTGGCCGACGAGCCCGCCGGTCGGGGTCGTCGCCGAGAGCGGCTGGCCCAGGCCGCGCTCCTGGTACGAACGCGCCAGGGCGACGTAATGCTCCCAGCCGCGCCGCATCCCGGCGCGGTGCTCCTCGCTCACCTGTGTGGCGACCTTGGCCGGCATGCCCAGCACGACGCTGCCGGGCGGGACCTCCTGGCGCTCGCGCACCAGCGCCCCGGCGCCGACCAGCGAGCCCGCCCCGATGCGGGCCCCGGTGAGCACGATCGCGCCCATGCCGATCAGGCAGTCGTCCTCGATCGTGCAGCCGTGGATGATGGCACCATGCCCGATCGTGACCCGGGCGCCGATCAGGGCCGGGCCGTTCTCGTCGGTGTGGACCACGGTCCCGTCCTGGACGTTGGAATCCTCCCCCACGACGATGCGGGCGATGTCGCCGCGCAGCACGACGTTGAACCACACGCCGGCGCGCGCTCCCAGGGTCACGTCGCCCACCACCACCGCACCGGGGGCGACGAATGCGGTCGGATGCACCTCCAGCCGGTGGCTCCAGTCCGCCGGCGTACGGCCCTCCTGCCGTGCCTCGCTCATCTCTCGTCCCCTTCGTCGCCGACGAACGGGTTGTCCGCCCGCTCGCGACCGATGGTCGTGGATGGCCCGTGTCCCGGATGCACGCGCACGGCGTCCCCCAGCGGGAACAGCCGCGTGCGGATGGAGCGCAACAGATCCTCGGTGGAGCCGCCGGGCAGGTCGGTGCGCCCCACCGAGCCGGCGAACAGCGTGTCGCCCGACCACAGATCCTCGCCAGCGCGGAAGCACACGCCCCCGGGCGAATGCCCCGGAGTGTGGATCACCTCGATCCACTCGTCGCCGAGCGGCACCCGTTCGCCGTCCGCCAGGTCGCTCACATCGGTCGGAGCCTCGGCCGGCGGGAAGCCCCAGGTCGCCGCTTGCACGTCCAGGTTCGCGAGCAGTGGCCGGTCCGCCGGGTGCAGGCGGAACTCCCCGCCCACCGCCGCCTGCACCTCGCGCGCGCCGCAGACGTGGTCGTAGTGCGCGTGCGTGGCCAGCAGGTGACGCACCCGCAGCGGCTCCGGGCGGTCGTGGAGCCAGCGCACGATCGCCCCGGCGCCGAAGCCCGGGTCCACGACCGCGCACTCGCGCGTGCGCTCGCAGAACAGCACGTACGCGGCGTTGTCGAGCGGCCCGAGGCGCAGCACGTGGTGCCGGAGCGCCATGTCAGATCACGTTGGCCTCGATCTCCGTGCCCTGCTCGCGGAAGCGCTCGAGCCGCAGCGGGGTGAGGTCGAGGCTGGGCTTGCCGTCCACGATCCACTCGCCCATGAGCTGACCGACGACCGGCGACTGCATGAACCCGTGTCCGCTGAAGCCGTTGGCCAGCATCAGGCCCTGCACGCCCTCCGGCGGACCCAGCACGCAGTTGTGGTCCGGCGTGGACTCGTAGAGACCGGCCCAGCTCTTCTTGCGGTTGATCTCGGCCTCCTCGAGCCCCGGGACGCGGTGCACGGCGGGCTCGATGATGCGATCCAGCAGGTCCCAGTTCACGGCCAGGTTGAAGCCGGCCGGCTCCTCGGGGTTGGCGTAGCCGATCAGCAGCCCGCCGCTCTCGCGGTGCATGTAGACGCCGGTGGACATGTCCACGATCATGGGCAGGTCCGGACGCGCCATGGGCAGCGGCTCGGTGATGAAGCAGTGCCGGCGCACCGGGACGACCGGCAGATGGACGCCCGCCCACGCGGCCACCTCGGCGGCGTGGGGCCCGGCCGCGTTCACCACCAGCGGCGTGCTGATCGTGCCGTTCGCCGTGCGCACCCCGGCGACGCGGCTGCCCTCCATCAGCAGGCCGATGGCCTGCTCGTTGAACTGGAATGACGCGCCCAACCGGCGCGCCTGCTTTTCGTAGGCCTGCGTCACCTCGTGCGGGCTGCCCAGGCCGTCCTCGAGACAGAAGGTCGCGCCAAGGATGTCGTCCACGTCCATCTCCGGCACCAGGGCCTTCGCCTGCCGCGGGGTGAGCGTCTCCACCGGCAGCCCCAGCGAGCGCTGCATCTCCGCCTGGCGCTGGAAGGTCGCCCACGACTTCTCGTCACCGAGCAGGAACAGGTAGCCCACCGGCCAGAACACCGGCCCCTCGGTCTCCATCTCCTCGGCGAAGGTGCGGAAGCGCGCCTCGGACAGCATGGACATCTTCACGCTGAGCGGCGTCGAGAACTGCGCCCGGATGCCGCCGGCCGCCTTCGCGGTCGAGCCGGTGCCCGAGAAGGGCTCCTTCTCGATCACCACCACACCCTTCACACCCCTTCGTCCCAACTCGTAGGCGATGGACGTACCGATGCAGCCGGCCCCGATGATGACGACCGGTGCCGACGTGGGGAGCCCGCTCATGTCTTCCTCCGACCGAAGCGCCGCAGCGCAACCCGGCCCCGGGCCCGCCCCGCGAGGGAACGCGGCCCGGAGCGTGAACATGGTGCAGCGCGCCCGCTGCCCGCATGCGGCACGGGTGGGACGCGCCCGCAAGACCGTAGCAGTCTATGTCAGGCGCGCGTCGAAGGCGAACGGTTGCAGGCCGCGCCGGGCGCGCGAATCCTATCGCTTGTAGCCGATCCGGCGCAGGAAGTCGCGGCGGGCCTGACGGGCGGCCTCGTCCTCGACGCCCCGCGGCGATTCGCCGTCCACCACCCCGGCCACGCCGCAGCCCAGCTCGGTCCGCGCCACCAGTGCCTGCACGGGATTGGCGGTGGCGCAGAAGATGCGGCAGACCTCGGGACAGAGCTTCACCGCGTTGAGGAGGTTGATCGGGTAGGCCCCCTGCAACAGCAGGAAGAAGGTGTGGCCGGCGGCCACGCGGCGGGCGTTGGCCGCCGCGGCGGCGATGAGCGCCTCGTCGTTGCCCTCGGTGCGGATCAGGCAGGGCCCCGAGGCCTCGCAGAACGCCAGGCCGAAACGGGCCCCCGGCACGCCGGTCACGACGATCTCGGCCAGATCCTCGACGGTCTTGATGAAGTGCGACTGCCCGGCGACGAGGTTGCAGTCGGCGGGGATCTCGAGCGGTACCGCGGTCAGTTCCATGACGTGCCTCCTCGACGGCGACGCTACGGGGGGCGCCCGGGGCCGTCAAGCCCGGCGGGCACGGAACGGGCCGGCGGCGCGAACGCCACCGGCCCGGCCGGAACGATGGGACTTCAGCGCCCGCGCGGCTTGCCCAGCCGGTCCCTGGCGAGTTGGGCCTCGCCCGAGAGCGGATAGCGCCGCACGAGGTCCTCGAGGACCTGGCGCGACTGCGTCTTCTCGCCGAGCTTGTCACGGCACAGCGCCAACTTCCACAGCGCGGCCGGAACCCGGTCGCCCTTGACGTCCGCCTTCTCCACCGCCGCGTAGGCCGTCGCCGCACTGTCGTAGTGCGCCTGCGCGAACAGGCACTCCCCCACGCCGTACTGGGCGTTGTCCGACAGGTCGGTGCCCGGGAAACGCTGCACGTACTCGCGGAAGCCCTGCAGGGCGAGCGGGTAGCGACCCTGGGTCAGGTCCTGCACGGCCTGCTCGTAGAGCTGGTCGGGATCCGGCGCGCCCGGGACCGCCACCGTCGTCGGTGCCGACGCCGGCCGCTGGAGCTGGTCGAAGCGTCCCATGACCTCGTCCAGCTTGCCCTCGAGCCGGCCCATCTGATCGAGCATGTCCTGCGTGGTGCTGCCGGACGCGGCCCGCGTGCTGAGGATGAGGTCGCGCTGCTCGCCCATCTCGCGGCGCAGGTCGGCCAGCACCCGGTACGAGAGCGAGTCCCGCACCTGCAGCGTGTCCACCTGCGTGCGCAGGCTGTCCAGGCCGCCCTGCAGCAGCGCCAGTTGCGGCGCCACGCAACCGGTGAGCGGCAGCCCCAGCGCCAGCAGCATCAGCGCCAGCACCACCACCGCCCGACCGCGGGCCGGGGTACGCGGGGCGGGCGGACGGCGAGCGCCGTCCGCCCGGAGGTTCCCGCCGATCATTGCAGCACGAAGTGGGCGCGACGGTTCTGGGCCCACGCCGCCTCGTCGTGACCCTCGGCGAACGGCCGCTCCTTGCCGTAGGACACCGTCTGCAGCCGCGCCGCCGGCACGCCGGCGTTGACCAGGTAGTCGCGCGCCGCGTTCGCGCGCTTCTCGCCCAGCGCCTGGTTGTACTCCGCCGTGCCACGCTCGTCGCAGTGTCCCTCGATCGTCACGTTGACGTCGGCGTGGTCGCGCAGGAGCCGGGCCACCTTGTCGAGCGCGGCGCGCGCGTCGTCGCGCAGCACGAACGAGTCGTAGTCGAAGAACGCGTCGGCGAAGTCGCTCGCCGTCACCTTCGGGGTCGGCGCCGGCGTCGGCGTCTCGGCCGGGGCCGGCGTCGGCGTCGGCTCGGTCTGCGTCACCGGCGGAGCCGGCGGCGGGGTCGGCGGCGCCTGCACCGCCTTGCGCGCGCAGCCGGCCGCGAAGGCGGCCAGCCCGCCGACGACCAGCAACGCGATCAGCGTACGATAGGGGTTCCTCATGGGGTACCTCCGGGGTTGGTGTGGCGAGTTCCCGCCGGGGCCGTCGCCGTCGGCGCGTCGCGGAACGGGGACCACGCCGGTGACGAGGCCACCCTCCCGCCCGTGTCGAGCATCCGCGGCGGACGCCCGTCCAGATCCGATACGTACAGAGCATAGCGTCCGCCCCGGTCGGAGGCGAACACCAGGTGCCGCCCATCGGGCGACCAGTGTGGGTTCTCGTTGCTGCTCCCGCTCACCACCAGGCGGGGGTTCGAGCCGTCGGCCCCGCAGACATAGAGGTCGAAGCCCGAGCCGGTGCGGCTGACCATGGCGATCAGGTCGCCGCGGGGGGACCAGGCCGGCGAGTCGGTGTAGTTGATCTCGTAGGTCAGCCGGCGCACGTTGCCGCCGTCGCGGTCCATCACGTAGACCTGCGGCGAGCCGCTGCGGTCCGAGGTAAAGGCGATCTCGCGCCCGGTCGGTGACCAGCTCGGCGAGGTGTCGATCGCCCGATGGTCGGTGAGCCGCCGCGGAGAGCCACCCTGCGCGTCGAGCACGTAGATCTCGGCGTTGCCGTCCTTGCTCAGGCTGCAGGCGATCTCCCGCCCGTCCGGCGAGTAGGCCGGGCCCGTGTTGAGCCCCGGGCGCCCGGAGACGCGGAAGATCCGCCCTCCCGCGGCCGGCACCACGAACAGGTGCGGCGAGCCGCCGTCGCGGTAGCTGCAGAACGCCAGCAGCGCGCCGTCGGGCGACCACGAGGGCGACAGGGCGAGCGAACCGTCGTGGGTGAGCGGATGCGCCCCGGCCCCGTCGAGGTCCATCACCCACAGCTCCTTGTTCCGCCCCTCGCGCACCGCGAAGGCGATGCGGGTGCCGGACACACCCGGCTCGCCGGTGAACTGCAGCACGATGTCGTCGGCGAAGCGGTGCACCAGCGAGCGCCAGTCGGCCGGCGATCCGCGGTAGGTGCGCACCAGGATCGGCCGGCGCGCCGGCACGTCCCGCACCTCGCCCTCGAGCGTCACCGTGCCACCGTCTACCTTCCACTTGCCGCCCACGACCGCCTGCACGTCGAACGGCGTCTGTCCGGCCCAGGCCCGCGAGACCAGGAACACGCCGGACTGCTCGAGGTCGGCGGCCAGCACCTCGTCGGCCGCGTGCGCCGCCGGCGCACCGGCCGGCAGCCGCCCGGCGGCGAGCGCCTCGCAGTGGACCTGCAGCCGGCGACCGCCGCCGGCGATGTCAATGCGCACCTCGCGCGTCTGCGCGTGGGCCGTCGCGGCGAGCGCCAGGAGCGCCAGGATCGGGAGCCATCGCCTCATGGCCGGGTGTACTCGAAGCCGAAGTGGATGCCGAGGTCGGAGCCGGGGAAGCCCAGCGGCAGCGGCGGCAGCGGATCGCTCAGCGTCACCGCCCGCAGCGAGGCGCGGTCGAAGAACTCGACGCCGCTGGCGTTCTCCAGGCGCACGGCCGACACGGTGCCGTTGCGCCCCACCCGGAAGCAGACCACCGCGCGCACCGGCCGGCCCGTCTCCAGCCCCGCCGGCGGAGACCAGTTCTGCGCCACCTTGTTGCGGATGAGCATGAGGTAGTACGTGAACTCGAAGTCGCGCGCCTCCACGCCCACCGCGCCGCTCAGCCCCCCGCTGCCGACGCGCGCGTAGGGCAGCCCGGTCCCGGTGGACGGCGGCGCCGCCTCCTCGCTCGGCGGGGACGCGGGCCGCGGCGACTTCTTCGGCGGCACCAGCTTCACTCCCTCCGCCTCCTCCGGCCGGATGTCGGGCACCTTCATCTCCGCCTTCTCCGCCGGCGCGACGGCGGGCGCGCTGCGGGCCAGCGCCCCGGGCTCGAGCAGGGACACCTGCACGACGTCGGGTCCGGCGATGACGATCGGCTCGCTCTGGCGCACGGCGAAGACCGCGACCAGGACGCCCACGTGCACGAGGGCCGAACCGACCAGGGCGTTGCGCGTCACCGCCGGGCCTCCGGGGCGGGCGGCTGCGTCACCAGCCCGAGCGAGGCGACCCCCGCCCGGCGCATGCGCGCGATCAGCTCCACCACCGTGCCGTAGGGCACGCCGCGATCGGCCTTGAGGAACACCGGCCGCTGGGCGGCGCCGGCGCGCGCCAGGGCGTCCTCGAAGCGCGCCTGCGGCACGATCGAGTTGCCCACCGCCACCGTCCCGCCGGCGCGAACGCTCACGATCAGGCCCTCGCGCACGTCGAGACCGTGGGTCGCCACCCGCGGCAGGTCGATCTCCAGCCCGCCCTGCAGGAAGGGCGCGGTCACCATGAAGATGATGAGCAGCACCAGCACCACGTCCACGAAGGGCGTCACGTTGATGTCGGCCATCGGCACCCGCGGGACCGCGTTCTTCATGCCGCCGTCCCTCCCGCGCGGCGGTCGAGGTACTCGGTGACGAAGGCCGCGTCGGCGTTGCCGATCACCCGCAGGCGGGTGAGCAGGTGGTTGTAGCCGATCACCGCGGGGATGGCGGCCGCCAGGCCGGCCACCGTGGTGATCAGCGCCTCGGCGATGCCCGGCGCGACCACCACCAGCGACGCCGAGCCCTGCGCGCCAATGCTGAGGAAGGCGCTCATCACGCCCCAGACCGTGCCCATGAGGCCGATGAAGGGCGACACGCTGCCGGCGGTGGCGAGGAAGCCGACGTGCCGCTCGAGCCTCGCCAGGTCATCGGCGGCCGCGCGCTCCATCGCGCGCTGCGACCGTTCGAAGCGCGACGGCGGCGCCAGCGCTGCCGTTGCCGGCTCCGCCAGGCTCGCCGCCCCGACGCGGGCCAGGTGCGCGAGCGTGCTCACCGAGCCGGGCGCCGAGGACGGATCGGTCGGCCCGGCGGCGCGGAAGGCCGCGAGGAAATCGCGATCCTCGCGCTGGACGCGGGCCAGCAGGCGCAGCCGCTCGACGATGACCGCCCACGTGTAGACGGAGATGCCGAGCAGGAGCAGGAGGATGAACTTCGCGAACAGGCCCGAGGAGGCGACGAGGGCGGGCACCGAGGCGCGCACGCCGACCCCCGCCTGCAGGATGAAGTCACCGAGGATCATGCGCGACACGCTCCCTGTGGAGATGGGCCCACCGGGGGCCCGGGCTTCCCTTCTCCGGTCCCCGCGCGCGTCCTGCGCGCGAAGTCGGCTGGAAGGCGGACGCTAGCATACGCATCCGGCCCCCTCAAGACGCGCCGCGCGCCTCCCGCGCCGACTTCAAGACCCTGTCAAGATCGTGCCGCGAACCTCCACGAGCCGCCTCAAAACAGGTAGAGTCATCTACCTCACGCTCGTCGCATGCGCCGCGGGAACGGCGCCTCGCGGCGGACGAAACCCGGCTGGAAAGGACCCGACGCGTGCGTCGTTTCTCCATCTCGCTCGCCCTGCTGCTGATCGCCGGCGGGGCCGCTCCCGCGCCCGCCGCCGACCGCGCCCCG
>CAYNPF010000046.1:0-14310 GCA_964398895.1 uncultured bacterium | reverse complement strand
CTTGATGCCGCCGTCGGCGATGATCGGCAGGCCGCTGTCCTCGAGCGCGCGCGCCGCCTCGAGCACGGCGGTGATCTGCGCCATGCCGGCGCCGCTCACCACCCGCGTGGTGCAGATGGCGCCCGGGCCCATGCCGACCTTGACGGCGTCGGCGCCCAGCTCGGCGACCGCCCTCGCCCCCTCGGCGGTGCCGACGTTGCCGACGACCAGGTCCACGTCGGCGAAGCGCTCGCGCACCGCGGTCGCGGCCCGGAGCACGCCGGCCGAGTGGGCGTGCGCGCTGTCCACGACCAGCGCGTCCGCGCCGGAGCGCACCAGCTCGGCCGCGCGCTCGAGCGCGTCGCCGCCCGCGCCGATGGCGGCGGCCACGCGCAGCCGGCCCAGCGCGTCCTTGCAGGCCCGCGGGTGGCGGATGCGCTTCTCGATGTCCTTGACGGTGATCAGCCCGCGCAGCCGGCCGGCGTCGTCCACGATCGGCAGCTTCTCGATGCGGTGCCGGTGCAGGATGGCGCGCGCGCCCTCGAGGGTCGTGCCGACCGGGGCGGTGACCAGCCCCTCGCGCGTCATCAACTCCGCCACCCGTCGGTCCGCCCGATCCTCGAAGCGCAGGTCGCGGTGGGTGAGGATGCCTACCAGCCGGCCGTCCTCGGTGATCGGCACGCCCGAGATGTGGAAGCGGGCCATCAGCGCCCGCGCCTCGCCCAGCGTCGCCGTCGGCGGCAGCGTGACCGGATCGGCGATCATGCCGCTCTCCGAGCGCTTGACGCGGTCCACCTGGGCGGCCTGCTCGGCGATGGTGAGGTTCTTGTGGATCACCCCGATGCCGCCCTCGCGGGCCAGCGCGATCGCCAGCTCGGCCTCGGTGACGGTGTCCATGGCCGAGCTGGCCAGCGGGACGTTCAGCGGGATGCGGCGCGAGAAGCGACTGCGGACGTCCACCTCGCGCGGGTGGAGGGCGGCGTAGGCGGGGACGAGCAGGACGTCGTCGAAGGTGAGGGCGGTCGGCCCGATCTTCTCGTCCCAGCGGATCCGGTCAGTCATCGCCGCGGACCTCGCCGCCGGAGCGCCCGGCGCGGGCGCGGGAGCCGCGGCGCGGAAGGCGCGCGGCGGCTCCCGGCCGGTTCACTTGGCCTGGGTGAGGTCGACACCCGCCGTCTTCTGCCGCAGCGGGTCGAAGTAGTAGTTGACGCCCAGCCGCCATTCCATCGCCATCAGGTTGCTGTTGAACCCGCTGGGGAACTGATCGTCGCGCTGGGTGAAGACCAGGTGGTTCGACCAGCTCGCCTCGATGCTCGTGGTGGTGATGGACTTGAGGAAGCGCTCGACGCCCAGCTCGAAGGTGCCGCCCGCGTACAGGCCGCGGTGCAGCCGGAGCGTCTCGGGGTCCCGCAGGACCTTGCGGTGGTTCTCGATCCAGACGCGGTACAGGCCCGGGCCGGCGCCGGCGTGGTAGAACCACTGGCCGCGCCGCATCACGTACTGCATCTGCGCCGTGATCGGCACCACCAGCGTGAGGACGCGGTCCTTGACGCGATCCGCCGGGGCGTTGACGTCGGTGAAGGGCAGGGCCGTGCCGGTCTTGTAGGCCGACCAGGTGAAGCCGGGGCTCACCTGCCAGCGCCAGTGACGGCTCTGGACGTAGCGGAACTGGGCGGCGAAGCCGGCGCGCGGCATGGCGCCCTCGGAGTAGTCGCCGAACCAGTCACCGCCGAACATGCGGTCGAATCCGAAGTAGGAGCCGCCGATCTGGCCCCCGATACCACCCTTGCCGGCCTTGTAGGCAGGTTCGCCATCCGCCGCAAGGCACGTCGAGGCGACCGTGAGCAACACCAAGGCGGCGAGGCTCACCCAGCCGAAGCGTTGAGTCATGCGATGGAGGCTCCTTCTCCCGGGCAAAGGGAAGGTGATGCGGTGGCCCGGTCTGGTGAGCGGCAGACTATAGAACGGCCTTCGGGAGTGTCAAGAAACCGGGCCTGCGCGGCGCGACGGCGCGGCGCGGCGGCGCACCGGGGCCGTCACCGGCGGCGTCGGGACGTGGTCGGCGGCGTCGGCCGCCCGACGCCGACCCCGCGCGAAGTCCACGCCGGCGAGCCGCGCGCGACTGGAACGCTCGTTGCCGGGGACCCCGGCAGCACTCGAACCGGGAACCCACCTCCACCTCCCTCCAACCGTTCCCCACCCCGTCCCTCCAGAAGAGAACGACTCATCGGGGGCCGGCCGCCAACCGGCCCCGTCCCGGTCCGGATGCGGCCCGGGTGAGCCCTTCCGGCGGCCGGCGACACCCGGTGCGGGGGCCGGAAACGCCCGCCGGAGCTTCCGTTGACACTCCCCCCGGCACCCCGTAGACTCGCCGGCTCCGAATGCCTTGCGCCTGCCGGCGCCGCCGCGGGGTCCCGTGGCCCGCCGGCCGTTGTCTGCCCCGAGGGATCCAATGACCCGCGCCGACCAGTGGAAGCTGGGGATCGTAGCCCTGGTGACGGTGATCTCCGTCATCCTGCTGTTGCCGTCCATCCAGTACTACTCCAAGTACTTCGAGAACCGGACCGCCGAGGCGCCGACGTGGAAGTTCGCCGGCATCCCGGTCCAGCCCATCCACCTCGGTCTGGACCTCCGCGGCGGCATGCACCTGCTGCTCGAGTTGGACCGCTCCAAGCTGAGCGACGCCGCCGTCCCCGACGCGGTCAACCGCGCCATCGAGATCCTCCGGCAGCGCATTGACCAGTTCGGCGTCGCCGAGCCCTTGATCCAGAAGCAGGGCGACGACCGCATCGTCATCCAGTTGCCGGGCCTGACCGACCGCCGGCGCGCCCTCGACCTGATCGGCAAGACGGCGATGCTGGAGTTCAAGCTGGTGCGCACCCAGCAGGAGACGAAGTCCATCATTGACAAGCTGGACGCGTACTTCGCGGCCCACCCGGTGGCCGGTCTCGACTCCACCCGGCGCAAGGCCGCGGTCAGCTCGCACCTGCTGTCCATTGACCAGATCGGCGCCTTCGTGCCGAACGACGAGATCCCGGCGCTGCAGGCCCTGCTGGCCACGCCGGGCATTGACTCGATCGTCCCCGGCGACTCGCAGTTCCAGTGGGGCATGGCGGAGACCACCGGCGAGGGCAGCCTGTCCGGCCGGCGCCTCTACGTGCTCAAGCGCGAGGCCGAGATGAAGGGCGGCTCGATCGCCACCGCCAGCGCCGAGGTCGGTCTCGAGCGCAACAACCCGGCCGCCTGGGGCGTCAGCATGAAGATGACGCCGGCGGGCCGCATGGAGTTCTCGCGCATCACCGGCGCCAACGTCGGCCGCAACCTCGCCATCGTGCTCGACGGCGTGGTGAACTCGGCCCCGGTGATCAAGGACCAGATCCCCTCGGGCGAGGCCTCGATCACCGGCGGGAGCTTCAGCGCGCAGACCGCCCGCGACCTGGCCATCGTGCTGCGCGCCGGCGCCCTGCCCGCCCCGGTCCACGTCGCCGAGACGATGGAGGTCGGTGCCTCGCTGGGTGACGACTCGATCCGCGACGGCTGGAAGGCCGCGCTGTTCGGCACCCTGATGGTCGTGGTCTTCATGCTGATCTACTACCGCCTGTCCGGGCTCATCGCGATCGCCGCCATGGTGCTGAACATCTTCTACCTGCTCGCCGCCATGGCCGGGCTGGGTTCGACCCTGACGCTGCCCGGCATCGCCGGCATCGTGCTGACGATCGGCATGTCGGTGGACGCCAACGTGCTGATCTTCGAGCGCATCCGCGAGGAGCTGCGCAAGCAGAAGGGCGTGCGCCAGGCGGTGGCGCTGGGCTACGACCGCGCCTTCCGCACGATTCTCGACGCCAACATCACGACCATCATCAGCGCGGTCTTCCTGTTCCAGTTCGGCACCGGCCCGATCAAGGGCTTCGCCATCACGCTGATCTTCGGTCTTCTCGCCAACATGTTCACCGCCGTGTTCATGACGCGGATGGTCTTCGACTTCATGCTGAGCCGCGGCAAGGCCGAAAGCCTCAGCATCTAGCGGGCACGAGGAGAACGCACCAATGCTGCAGATGCTGATCGGAACCAACGTCCCCTTCATGAAGTTCCGCCACTGGGCCTACCTGTTCTCCGGCCTGCTCATCGTCTCCACCATCGTCTGGCTGGTGGTCCACCACGGGCCGTACTACAGCGTGGACTTCACCGGCGGCACCGTGCTGCAGATCCGCACCTCGCAGGTGCTGCAGGCCGACCAGGTGCGCCGCACCCTCGACCGGGCGGGGTTCGCCGGCTTCGAGCTGCAGCAGATGAACGGCGTCGGCACGGAGGGCGAGTACCTGCTGCGCTTCAAGGGCGAGACCAAGGACGCCTTCCGCGACGTGCAGGACGCGCTCGAGAAGAGCTTCTCCGGCCTCAAGGTGGAGCTGCGCAGCCACGTGATGGTCGGCCCCCGGGTCGGCAACGAGTTGCGGCAGAAGGCCTTGTGGGCGGTGCTGTGGAGCCTGGGCGGAATCCTGCTTTACGTCGGGCTCCGTTATGAGTTCAAATTCGCCTTCGGCGCCGTGGTGGCCCTCTTCCACGACGTGTTCATCGTACTGGGAGCCCTCTGCTTCACCGGGCGGGAGGTCTCCCTGACGGTGATCGCCGCGTTGCTGACGATCGCCGGCTACTCCATCAACGACACCATCGTCGTCTTCGACCGCATCCGCGAACGGTCCAAGGAGCTCCGCAAGGAGAAGCACTCCCGGGCCATGGACATCGCGGTCAACGAGACCCTGTCGCGCACGGTGATCACCGCGCTGACCGTCTTCCTGGCGGCGCTCGGTCTGTTCATCTGGGGCGGCGAGGTCCTCCGCGACTTCTCGTTCGCGATGCTGGTCGGCACCGTCTTCGGCACCTACTCGTCCGTCTACGTGGCCAGCGCCCTGGCGCTCGAGACCTGGATCATCCTCGACCGCCGCAAGGGCATCCAGGCAGAGTAAGTGAAAGGTCCGCGATGAACGCTCTCCGTAACCCGCTGCACCGCACCGTCCTGATCGTCGCCGTCGCCCTCGGGGCGCTGGCGTTGACCGGGTGCGCCAAGAAGGTCACGAACGTGGACGCCGGCTACACGGCCCCCGAGGGGCAGTACGCCGCCGACGCCCGCATGGTGGTCTACCCGGACGCGCCCATCGTCGTGGAGAGCTTCACCGACCTGGTGCCGGACGGCCCCGACGAGGGTGACGTGCTGGTGGGCACCGAGCAGCGCTACCTGGCCCCCGGCACCCTGCACGGCCTGATCCTGGACGGCACGGTGGCCGGCGGCTTCCAGGTACTGCGGCGCGAGGCCAACGGCGGCTACGGCCAACTGAAGGACTACACGCTCAGCCCGACCGTCCGCTTCTTCGACTCGCACTGGGAGCTCTACACCTTCTCCGACGCGACGCCGTCGAGCTTCAGCCCGCCCTCCTACCTCGGCCGCGGCGTGCTGGCCGGCACGGTGACCGACCTGTCGCCGCTCACCAACGTGGGGCAGCTCACCGGCTCGACCGTTGCCGACTTCGCCTACACCGGCTCCGTCTTCCCGCCCGACTCGAACATCACCATGAGCTGGCAGACGGTGAGCGGGGCGGCCGGCTACTGGATCCAGATCTACCAGTTCATGGGCGGCTCGGAGGAGGAGCTGCTGGCCGCGCAGCCGGCGCCGCTCCTGTTCAAGGACGTGCGCAACTTCTTCGTCGGCTACGTGGCCGCACCGGCCAACTCCTACAAGCTGCGGAACCCGGGGGCCCTGGTGCTCTTCGAGCGCGGGCTGGTCTACGGCTCGGAGTATCTGGTGCGCGTCTCGGCGGTGAACGAGCAGGGCGAGTTCATCGCGATGACCTACGGCGGCTACGGCTACGTCCGCTCGGTCGGCTCGTACCTGCGCTACCGGCGCGGCGCCGTCGCGGTGTACCCCGGCGGGAGCCCGGTCTAGCATCCCCGCCCGCGTGTGCCGAAGGCCCGGACCGTCACGGTCCGGGCCTTCGTGCTGTCGCCTGCGCGGTCCGGCGCCGCGCGTGTATCATCATCGGGTCGGTCCCCGAGGAGATCCGCGCCCGTGAAGCCACTGCTCGTACTCGTGCTGGCCGCGCTGTCCGTCCTGGCCCCGGCCCGCCGTGGCGCGGCCGCGGCGCCGGCGGAGGGCACGACCGTGCCGCCCGGCGCCCGTGCCTTCGGCATCGCGCGCCTGCAGTACCGCGGCGGCGGCGACTGGTACGAGGACCGCACCTCCCTGGGCAACCTGATGCGCGCCGCCCGCGAGCGTCTCGGTCTGCCCGTGGCCGGGGACCGCGAGGCGGTGGTGGAACCCGGCTCGCCGCTGCTCTTCCAGTACCCGCTGGTCTTCGCCTGCGGCCACGGCAACCTGAAGCTGAGCCCCGGCGAGGCCGCCAACCTGCGCCGCTACCTCGCCACCGGCGGCTTCCTGTGGGTGGACGACGACTACGGCATGGACGCCTCGCTGCGGCGCGCGATCCGCCAGGTCTTCCCCGAGGACTCGCTGGTGGAGCTGCCCTTCTCCCACGCCGTCTTCCACGCGCCCTACGACTTCCCCGCCGGGCCGCCCAAGATCCACGAGCACGATGGCGGGCCACCGCGGCTCTTCGGCCTCCATCACGACGGCCGGCTGGTCGTGCTCTACTCCTTCGACACCGACCTCGGGGACGGCCTCGAGGACCCGGAGATCCACGGGGATCCGCCGGAGAAGCGCGAGGCCGCGCTGCGCATGTGCCTGAACCTCGTCCACTACGTGCTGACCCACTGAGCCGACCGATCCGATGAGCCGTCGCGCGTCTTCGCACCCGATCGAACGCCTGGTCTCCCGGCAGCACGCCGCCCTGCGGCGCGCGCTGGGTCTGCACCGGGCGATGCGGGCCGCGGCATGGATCAGCGTCGCCCTCTTCCTCGGCGTGCTGCTCGGCCTGCCCGCCCGCGGCGGCGAGACCGCCGCGTGGCTGCGGCTCGCGGCGGTGGCGATCGCCGCGCTGGTCGCGCTGGCGGGGGCGGTCGTCGGCTTCCGGCGCGCCCGTCCCTCGCGCGACGTCTACCTGCAGCGGATCGAGGAGCGCTTCCCCGCGGTGCGCTCGCGCCTGCGCAACGCGCTCGACTTCGCGCGCCGCCCTCCGGCCCACGTCTCGCCGGAGCTGGTCCATGCCGTCGAGGACGAGGCGGCGCGCGGGCTCGACGAGCTGCCGCTGGCCGGGCTGCGACCGCCGGTGGCGCCGCGACGGCCGCTGGCGATCATGACCGCGGCGCTCGCCGGGCTCGTCGCCCTCGCCCTGCTGCAGCCCGGGGCCACGCTCCGCTCCTGGCGCACGCTGCTCGATCCACGCCGGGCGGCGCCGCCGGTGCGGCTCGCGGTGGAGCCCGGCTCGGTCACGATCACGCCCGGCGCCGCGCTGGCGGTGCGGGCCCACGTCTGGGGCAGCGCGGCGCGCCCGCGCCTGCTCGCCGACGGCGCCCCGGCGCCGACCGCCGTGCGCGAGGGCACCGGCCCGGCGGGCGAGCGGCTGTGGCGCTTCGACCTCGTGCAGCTCACGCGGCCGCTGGCCTATCGCGTGCGGGTGGCGGGCCGCGAGAGCCCGCGCTACCGCGTCGCGCTCGCCGGCACGCCGCAGCCCGTGAGCTTCGAGCTGGAGGTCCGCCCGCCCGACTACGCCCGCCTGCCGGTGCAACGCGGCGCCGCCACGCGCGGCGACCTCGCGGCGCTGCGCGGCTCGCGCGTGCGGGTCGAGGTCCTCTTCGACCGCGATCTCGCTGCCCTCCTCGCCCGGGTTCCGGGCGCGGGCACGACCCCCTGGCGCGCGCTGAATCCCCGGCGCTGGCGCGGCGAGATCGTGATCCGGGAGAGCGGCGAGTACGAGCTGGAGGCCCGGGGCGTCGCCGGCGTCGGGCGCTTCCGCTACACGATCCAGCCGCTCGCCGACGCACCGCCCCTGCTCAGCGTCCGCGTGCCCGGCGGCGACGTGGACCTGCCGGCCGGGGCGCAGGTGCCCTACGAGGTGCTGGGCCAGGACGATCTCGGCCTCACCGAGCTGCGCCTGCAGGTGCGCCGCAGCGCCGACGCGCCGTGGTCGGACGTCACCCTGGCGCGGTTCCCGGCGGTCCCGCGCGAGGTGGAGGCGGCGGGACGCTGGAACGCCGGCGGGCTCGGCCTGCTGCCGGGCGAGAGCGCGGCGTTCCGCTTCCAGCTCTTCGACGACGACGCCTTCGGCCGCGGCGTGGCGGTGAGCCCGGTCTTCCAGCTCCGCTTCCCCTCGCTGGCCGAGCTGTACGAGAACATCGAGCGCGGCCAGGACTCGGTGCGCAGCACGCTCGACGAGACCGCCCGCCACGCGCGGGAGCTGCAGGAGTCGCTTGACCGCATCGCCCGCCAGGCCCCCGCCGATCCGGCGCAGTCGCGCTCCTTCGAGCGCCGCGAGGAGGTGCGCGGCGCGCTCGACCGCCAGCAGGAGATGTCGCGCCGGCTCGACGAGGCCGCCGACCAACTCCGCGAGAGCCTCGCGCAGGCCGCCGAGCGCCGCGCCTTCGACGAGCGCCTGATGGACCGGATGCGCGAGCTCGCCCGGGTGATGGACGAGATCCAGTCGCCCGAGCTGCGCGCCGCGCTGCAGCGGCTGCAGCAGTCGCTCGACGGCGTGACGCCGCGCACTCCCGAGACCGGGCTGCGCGACTGGCAGCGCCAGAGCCGCGAGATGCTGCGCAACATCGAGCGCACCCTCGAGCTGCTGCAGCGCCTGCGACAGGAGGAGAAGCTGCAGGCGCTCGCCCGCCGCGCCGCCGACCAGCAGGGCGCGCAGGAGCGACGCAACCAGGAGATGGCCGGGGCGAAGGACCGCGACTCGACGCGGGCGACCGCGCAGCGGGCGGCGGCGGCGGAGAGCGAGCGGCTGGCCGCGGACGTCCGCGAGCTGGGTCGCGACCTGCCCGAGCCCGGCGCGCGCGACGAGCTGGAGCGGGCGGCGGCGGAGCTCGAGCAGGAGGCCGCGCCCGCGCAGCGCGAGGCCGCCGGGGCGCTCGCGCAGGACCGGGCCACGGCGGCGCAGAAGGCCGGCCGGCGCGCCAGCCAGAGTCTCGGGCGGGCCGCCGCGCAGCTCGGCCGCGTCGCCGGCGAGCTGCAGCAGCAGCGCGAGCAGGTGGATCTCGCCGCGCTGCGCCGCGCCGCGCAGGACCTGCTGTCGCTGCAGCGCGCGGCCGACGCCACCGTCGCCTCCGGCGCCGACGACGACGATCGCGCCGACCAGCAGTCCGACCTCGCCGAGGGCACGGCGCGCCTGGCCGACTCGCTGGCCGCGCTCTCGGAGCGCACGCCCTTCCTCGGCCGCCGCCTGTCCGAGGACCTCGGCCGCGCCCTCGGCGGCCTGCAGCAGTCGTCGCGCCAGATCCGCTCCGGCAACCGCGCCGGCGGCGACCAGGCGGGGCGGGCCGCGGCCGGGGCGCTGCTCGACGCCGTGCTGGAGCTGCGGCAGACCGAGTCCTCGATGTGCCAGGGCCCGGGCCAGGGCAAGCCCACGGGCACGATGCCCAACGCCATGCACGAGCTGGGCGAGCAGCAGGAGGCGCTCAACGACCGCTCCCGGCGCCTCAGCCAGCGCCTCAGCGAGCAGGCGCGGATCACCGCCGGCGACCGCAACGAGCTCGAGCGCATGGCCGCCGAGCAGGCACGCCTGCGCGACGAGCTGCGGCAGATCGAGGAGGAGGACCGCCAGCGCCGCCAACTCCTCGGCGACCTCGGCCAGACCGCGAAGGAGATGGAGCAGGTGGAATCGGCGCTGCGCCAGGGCCGGCTCGGCGACGAGCTCGAGCAACGGCAGCAGCACATCCTCTCGCGGTTGCTCGACGCCCAGCGCTCGGTGAACCGCCAGGACTTCGAGCCCCGGCGCGAATCGCGCCCGGGCGAGGACGCGCGCCGCGCCTCGCCGGCCGAGCTGCCCGCCGCGCTGCTGCGCGAGAGCGATCGGCTGCGACTCGATCTGTTGCGGGCGCAGGCCGACCGCTACCCGGCCCGTTACCGCGCCTTCGTCGAGGCCTACCTGCGCGCCCTCGACGGCGGGGGGACGCGATGAACTTCGTTCCCGTCCTCCTCGGCCTGCTGGCGCTCGCGCCGGCGCCGCGGGTCCGCGCGAGCGCCGCCGATTCCGCGGCCGTCGTCCGCAACGCGCTCTCGGCCGCCACACTGCTCGCCGACCGCGGGCCCGCGCGCAGCCGCCAGCCCGCCCGACCGCTGGCCCCGGCCGAGGCCGCGCAACTGGCCGCCGCGCGACGCCAGCGGCTGAGCCAGCGCTACGACGCGGCCGGGCGGGCGCTGGCCCCCCTGGTCGCGAACCTGCCGCACCATCCCGAGGTCGTGGCCGAGCGCGTCCGGCTGGCGATCGCGCGCAACGACGCGGCCGGCGCCGTGCGGCTGGCCCGGGAGGAGCGGGCCGCCCAGCGCGACTCGGTGCTGGTCGCGCACGAGCTGGTCTACGCGCTCGAGCGGCTGCGACGGCCGGCCGAGGCGGCGGACGTCGTGCTGGAAGCCTGGGTGGCCGACCCCGAGGAGGCCGAGTGGGCCCGCTCGTCGCTGCTGCGGCTGGCGGCCGCCGATCCGCGCGGTGTGCGCGAGCGCGCGCGGCGCGCCCTCCGCGCCCGCCCCGAGCGGCCCGATCTCGTTCGGGCCGGCGCGCTGCTCGACGCGCGAAGCGGGGAGGCGCGCGGAGCGATCGCCGCGCTGGAGGCCGCCGACCGGCCGGACGGCGGCGCGCCGCTGCGCTGGGACTTCGCCCGCGAGCTGCTGCTCGCCGCCGACCCCGCCGACTCGGCGACCGCCCTCGCCGCGCTCCGCTCGCTGGCCGCCGATGCCCACTTCCCCGCGCCGGTGCGGATGATGGCGGCGCAGCGCACCTGGGACGTCGAGACCACGCGCGGCCACCGCGACGAGGCGGCCGACGCCCTCGGCCGGGCGCTGCGCGACGTGCCCGCCTCCGACTGGCCGGTGGACTTCCTCGCCGAGCTCGCCCGCAGCCTGCGCGAGAGCGGCCGGACCGCGCTGGTGCGCGAGCTGTTGCCGGCCGGCCGGCCGGAGCCGGAGCCGGCCCTGGCGCTCGAGGCCGCGCTCACCGAGCTGCGCGACGGTCCGCCGGAGCGCGCGCTGCCGAGTCTGGCCGCGCTCGCCGACGGCGGCCCCGACGGCGCCTGGCACTACGCCGAGGCGCTGTTCTTCACCGGGGCGGCCGATTCGGCGCTCGCCCGCTACCAGCGCATCGCCGACGAGCCGCGGGGCCCGTTCCGCGGCGCGGCGCTCGAACGCGCCTACCTGATCGAGGACGCCGACTCGCCCGCGAGTGCCGCCGTGCTCGGACGCATCGCCTACGACGAGTGGCGAGGCGAGCGCGCCGCCGCGATGCTGCGGACCGACTCGCTCTTCCGCGCGCTGCCCCGCGGCCCGCTGTGGGCGCGCACGGCACTGATGCTCTCCGCTCAGCGCGACGCCGCCGGCGACGCGCCGGGGGCGCTGGCGCCGCTGCGGGCGGTGGCCGATTCGCTGCCCGACGACCGCCTCGCGCCGCTCGCCCGCCAGCGCGCGGGCGACCTCTGCCTCGAGCACCTCCACGACCCGGCCGCCGCGCTGGTCCAGTACGAGGCGTGCCTGGTCCGCTACCCGCGCGCCTGGAACGCCGCCGAGGTGCGCCGCGCGGTCGAGCGCCTGCGGCGGGAGCCCCGGCCATGAGGCGCGCGATCGGGATCACGCTCGCGCTGCTGTTCCTCGCGCCCGGCGTGGCCGCGGCGAAGTGGCTCGTGCCCATGGACGCGCGGCAGACCGACCACCTCAAGGCCTACGGCCTCGCCTACTGGGCGCTGCAGCAGGGCCTCAAGGGCGAGTGGCTGCTCAACTACCGCGCCGGCTCCTTCCTGCTGCCCGACGATCCTGCGGTCGAGCGCGAGGCCAGCCTGCGCGGCGTGGCGATCGAGCCGATGGGGGGCGCGGCGGAGGCGGCGATGCGGGCCGAGATCGCCGACGAGAACATGGAGGCGGTGGCGCTGGAGAAGGCGCCGCGGGTGGCCGTCTACATCCCGCCCAACACGCCGCCGTGGGACGACGCGGTGACGCTGGCGCTCGACTACGCCGGCATCCCGTACACCCGGGTGTGGGACGAGGAGGTGCTGCGCGGCGACCTGGCGCGCTTCGACTGGCTCCACCTCCACCACGAGGACTTCACCGGCCAGCACGGCCGCTTCTACGCCGCCTTCCACGCCTACGACTGGTACCGGGAGGAGGAGCGCGTGCAGCAGGCGATGGCGACGCGGCTCGGCTTCGCCCGGGTGACGGCGCTCAAGGGCGCGGTGGCCCGGGCGGTCCGCGAGTACGTCGCCCGCGGCGGGTTCATGTTCGGCATGTGCTCGGCCACCGACACCTACGACATCGCCCTGGCCGCCGAGGGGGTGGACATCGCCGGCACGGTCTACGACGGCGACCCGGCCGACCCGCAGGCCCAGTCGAAGCTGGACTTCTCGCGCACGCTGGCCTTCCGGGACTTCACGCTCGAGCCCGACCCGCTGCTCTACCGCTTCTCCGACATTGACGTGACCGCGGAGGCCGACGCCCGCGGCCCCAACGCCTTCTTCACCCTCTTCGACTTCTCGGCCAAGAACGACCCGGTGCCCTGCATGCTGGTCCAGGACCACGTCAACGCCGTGCCCGAATTCCTCGGGCAGACCACCGGCTTCCACCGCCGCTTCCTCAAGAGCAGCGTGCTGGTGCTGGGCGAGGTCGAGGGCACCGACGAGGTCAAGTACCTGCACGGCCAGTTCGGGCGCGGCACCTTCACCTTCCTCGGCGGCCACGATCCCGAGGACTTCCAGCACCGCGTCGGCGATCCCGCCACCGATCTCTCGCTCTTCCGGCACTCGCCCGGCTACCGGCTCATCCTCAACAACGTGTTGTTCCCGGCGGCGGAGAAGAAGAAGCAGAAGACGTGAGCGGGGACCGGTCACCCGGTCCCCGCCCGTCCGTCGGCCGCCGCTCAGTGGAGCCCGTGGCCGGGCATCAGGAACTTCACCGTCAGCGCGAAGCCCACGTCGGAGCCGCCGGCGCCCCAGCCCTTGATCAGTTCGTTCTGCAGGAAGAGGTTGGGCCCGAGGTTCGCCCCGAGGAACAGGCTGGAGGCCCCGGCGCCGCGCACCAGCCGCCGCCCGAAGTGGTCGCTGCTCTGCGCGCTCTCGTACTCGCTGCCGATCCCCACGATCCCCACACCGCCCACCGAGTAGAAGAGCCCGCCGTGACCGCGGGCGTCGAACTCGCCCCCCGAGGTCAGGGCCATCACCGGGTGCACCACCACCGTCATGTTGCCGATGTACCAGAGGTTCGGCGCCGAGGCCTCCCACGTGCTCGAGCCGTCGGTCGTGCTGCTGCTCATCTCCAGGATGGCGTCGAGGTGGTAGCCGTCCCCGTCGGGCCGCACCAGCTCGTAGACCCCGCGCATCCCCCACTGGTCGAGACGGAAGTCCTCGCGCCCCTTCTCCGTGGAGGCCAGCGCGCCCTGCATCGAGAAGCGCTCCCCCAGACCGTAGTAGACGTTGAACGCACCGCTGAAGGCGTCCTCCCCCGCGGCATGCAGATCCTCGGCGACGTACTCGCCCGAGGTCTCCACCGCCACCAGGCCCTTCGCGTACGCGAGGCCCTGCTTCTGCAGGAAGCAGTAGGTGTCGAAACACGCCCGGGCCGGCACGGCCGCGGACGTCAATCCCAGGACGACGAGCAGGGGCAGGGCGAGTCTCTTCATTCCATCCTCCGGAGTGGGAACCGACGTCGGCCCGCCGGCCGGCGCGACCCACCCCGACCCGAGGGGCCGGGACGATCGCGGGAGCGGACTGTGGTGTTACGATGATGCAGATTCGTAGCATCCGATCGACCGGCCGTCAAGGAACCGCACGCCCGGTACCGCACGCGCGGCGGGCACCCCCGTCACATCCGCCGAACCTCCGCTCCGGCTCCGCCATCCAATGACCTGTCGGTACTCCGGCCCCCGGCCCGCCCGGGACGGCCCGCTCCCATCATCCAACCCACGGAGGCATCCATGACGGAGGAGACCACCCGTCTGCCGCTCATCGGCGACCGCGCCCCGTCCTTCAAGGCGGAGACCACCCAGGGCCCCATCCAGTTCCCCGACGACTACAAGGGCCGGTGGGTCGTGCTGTTCTCCCACCCCGCGGACTTCACGCCCGTCTGCACGACCGAGTTCATGGCGTTCGCCTCGATGGAGCCCGAGTTCAAGGCGCTCAACGCCGAGCTGGTCGGCCTGTCCATTGACAGCATCTACGCCCACATCGCCTGGCTGCGCACGATCAAGG
>CAYNPF010000045.1:11813-14361 GCA_964398895.1 uncultured bacterium | reverse complement strand
CAACCTGCCGCTGGCCCAGCAGGCCAAGCTGCTGCGCGCGCTGCAGACCGGGGAGCTGGAGCGCCTGGGTTCCTCGCGCACGCGCACCGTGGACGTGCGCGTCATCTCGGCCACGAACGCCGACCTACGCGCCGAGGTAGCGGCCGGGCGCTTCCGCGAGGACTTGTTGTTCCGCATCAACACGGTCGAGATCCACCTGCCGCCGTTGCGCGAGCGCCGCGAGGACCTGCCCGCGCTGGCGCGCTGGTTTCTCGACCACCACGGGAAGCGCTACCGCCGGGAACTCGAGGGCTTCGACGAGGAGGCGCTGCGCGCGATGCTTGCCCACCCGTGGCCCGGCAACGTGCGCGAGCTGGGGCACGCGATCGAGCGCGCGGTGCTGATGGCGCACGACGGGGTCGTGCGCGCCCCGGACCTGGGACTGCGGCCGCCGGACGCCGGGAGCGCCCCCGCGCTCGAGCAGATGACGCTGGACGAGGTAGAGCGGGTGCTCATACGCCGCGCGATCGAGCGCGCCGACGGCAACGTCACCGACGCCGCGCGGGCGCTGGGGCTGTCGCGCAGCGCGCTCTACCGCCGGCTCGAGCGGCACGGGCTGCAGGGTTGATGCCGTGACCCCGCCGCGCCGCTGGCGCGCGTCCCACGAGACGCGTCTGGCGCTGCTGGCGCTCGCGGGCGGTGCACCGGCGCTGGTGCTGGCGATCGCGCTGCTGTGGCGGTGCACCGGGGATCCCCTGACGCGCGGGACGGTGGCTGGCCTGCTCGCGCTGGCGTGGCTGGGCGCCGCGGTGCTCGTGCGCGGGCGCGTGAAACGTCCGCTCCAGACCCTGGCGAACCTGCTGGCGGCGCTGCGCGAGCAGGATTACTCGATCCGGGGGCACGACGCCGATCCGCGCGAGGCGCTGGGGCTGGCGCTGTGGGAGGTGAACGCGCTGACCGAGACGCTGCGGCGGCAGCGGCTCGACGCGGCTGAGGCGACCGCACTGCTGCGTCACGTCATGGACGCGATCGACGTGGTGGTGTTCTCGTTCGACGAGGCCGGCCGCCTGCGCCTGGTGAACCAGGCGGGCGAGGCCCTGCTCGCCGAGCCGGCCGAGCGCCTGCTGGGCCGCAGCGCCGGCGAGCTGGGACTGGCCAACGCGCTGGGCGGCGAGACGCCGCGCCTGGTCGAGCTGCGTCTGCCCGGGCGCGCCGGGCGCTGGGAGGTGCGCCGCGCCGCCATCCGGCGGGAGGGCCGCCCGCACGAACTCGTGGTGCTCTCGGACCTGACGCGCGCGCTGCGCGAGGAGGAGCGCGAGGCCTGGCTGCGGTTGGTCCGGGTATTGAGCCACGAGATCAACAACTCGCTCGCCCCCATCCAGTCCATCGCCACCAGCCTGCGTGCGGGGCTCGACCGTCCGGCGGGCGCCGCGCCCGAGGACCTGCGCGAGGGCCTCGACGTGATCGAGGGCCGCGCCCGCTCGCTCGGGCGCTTCATGAACGCCTACGCGCGGCTGGCGCGGCTACCCCGGCCGACGCTGGCGCCCATTGACCTGCCGGGGATCGTCCGGCGCACCGCGGCGCTGGAGACCCGGGTGCGGGTCGTGGTGATCGAGGGGCCGCCGGTCGCGCTCGAGGCTGACTCCGACCAGCTCGAGCAGTTGCTCGTGAACCTCGTCCGCAACGCCGCCGACGCGGCGCTCGAAACCGGGGGAGGGGTGGTCGTGGGCTGGAGCGTGGAGCGCGGCTGCGTCGAGCTGCACGTGGAGGACGAGGGCCCGGGGCTCGCGGACACGGCGAACCTGTTCGTGCCCTTCTTCACCACCAAGCCCACGGGTTCGGGGGTCGGCCTGGTGGTGAGCCGGCAGATCGCCGAGGCCCACGGTGGCCAGCTCGCGCTCGACAACCGCCCGGGCGCGCGCGGCGCGGTGGCGCGGGTGCGCCTGCCGCTGCGCTAGCTAGCCGTCCCGCCGCCGCGCGACGATCAGGGTCACGTCGTCCGAGGCGCCGCGGTCGCCCTCGAAGCGGCGCACCGCCGCGACGATGCGCTCGATCAGCGTGGCGCCGTCGAGCGCCGCGCCGGCGCGCACCAGCTCGATCAGCCGCTCCTCGCCCCACTGTTCGTCGTGCTCGTCCATCGCCTCGGTCACGCCGTCGGTGAAGAGCACCAGGCGGTCGCCGCAGGCGAGCACGGCCTCGCCGGTTTCGTAGGCGCCATCCTCGAGGATGCCGAGGATCAGCCCGCCGGCCTCGAGGCGCCTCAGCGTGCCGTCGGCCGACAGCAGCAGGGGGGCGTTGTGTCCGGCGTTCGAGTAGACGAGCCGGCCGCTGGTGCCGTCGAGCACGGCGAGGAAGGCGGTGACGAAGCGGCCGGGCTCGACGCTGCGGTGCAGGAAGCGGTTCAGGCGGGCGAGCACGGTGGCGACGGTGTCGTGCCGCAGGTCCTGGCTCATCAGCGAGGCGCGGAAGGCGGACATGAGCAGCGCCGCGCCCACGCCCTTGCCCGAGACGTCGGCGATCACCAGGGCCACGCGGCCGTCCCCGAGCGGCAGGTAGTCGTAGTAGTCAC
>CAYNPF010000045.1:0-11803 GCA_964398895.1 uncultured bacterium | reverse complement strand
CGGCAACTGGCGGCGGGCGACGATGCCGGTCAGCGTTTTCGAAATCGCCATGAACAGGCTCGCGGGCACCCCCTTGCCGGAAACGTCGCCAATGGCGAAGTAAAGATGCTCGGCGTCGAGCAGGAAAACGTCGTAGTAGTCACCGCCCACCTCGCGGGCCGACTCGCTGGTGCCGGCCAGCTCGAGGCCGGGCACGGCCGGCGGCCCGGGGGGCAGCAGGCGTGCCTGGATGCGCCGCGCCAGTCCCAGCTCGCTCTCGATGCGCTGTCGCTCGATCTCGAGCTGTCGGCCACGCTCGAGGCCGACGGCCATGTGGTTGAACGCGCCGGCGACGTCCCACAGCTCGTCCTCGCCCTGGACCTCGATGCGGTGGCCCAGCTCGCCCGCCTCCAGCCGCTCCGCCCCGTGCCGCAGCGCGTGCACCGCGGCGGTGATGCTGCGCCCCAGCGCGCGCACCATGCCGAAGTCGGCGGCGGCGACCACGACCAGCAGCAGCGCGATGAGCTCGATGAAGAACAGCGAGACGAAGTTGAGCGGGTTCTCGCCCACGGTCCGGTAGATGCCGAGCGCCGCGTCGCGCCAGCGCAGGTCGGCGGACAGGACGTTCTCGACCTTCGTCCAGTGGTCCCGGCTCCAGGCGATGCCCTCCACCAGCGAGTGGCCGGCGGTGAGACGGAACGGCCCGGCGGGGGTGACGTGCCGCCCGGCGAAGTTCAACTGGGTGTGAGTGCCGAGGCTCCGGGCGGGCGCGATGCGGCGCTGGAGCGTGTCGAGCCCGGCCACCGGGGTCTCGCTCAGGTCCACGTCGGCGAGCGCCGCGTCGCCCGTCTCGGGGTCGAAGTCGGCGTGCAGGACGAGCGAGGCGCCGACCAGCCGCTCGACATCGTGGTCGAGGACCTGTTCCATGGGAACCAGCGCGACCAGCGGGCCGGTGGCGCCCACGGCACGTGCCCCCACCCAGGCGGTGTCGCCGAGGACCACGAGACCGTCCTGGCGCAGGGAGTCCGGCCAGGCGGCCAGCGCGGCCTCGTCGCCCACGGGGGCGCCGTGGACCCTTGCCCCGCCGCGCCACAGCCGCAGTCCGTCCCAGTCGGGGTGCGCGGCCGCCACCGTCCGCAGCGCCACCGGGTCCGCGGGGGCGGCCGTCCCGATCGCCTGCAGGCCCGCCCGCAGATCGGCGGAAGCGCGTTCGAGCAACCGCGTGGCGAACAGCGCGCGCTCGGCGCGCACGCCCAGCAGGGTGGTCGAGGCCCACATCAGCGAGAGGAGCACGAGGGGCACGAACCCGCTGAGCACGAGCAGCAGGGCGAGGCGGCGGCCGACGCGCCGGATGCTCAGACTCCAGGCACGGATCAGCCCGGGCAGCGCCGGGAGCAGGTAGAGGCCGGCGAGCTGGCGGGCCCAGGCGACGAAGCGGGCGAGCGCGAAGCCGGGCACTCCCTCCTCGGCGCGTCCGCCCGGCACGGGCAGGAAGGCGACGAGGGGCACGACGACTGCGCCGAGCAGGACCCAGCCGAGCGCGCGGCGACTGGTCTCGCGCGGCCAGCGCCAGCGCGCGACCACGGGCAGGCTCAGCACGAGGGCGCCGCCGGCGGAGGGGGCCGGGTCGGCGAAGGCGATCAGGGTGAAGAGGCCGAAGGGGAGGATCCAGAACAGGTCGCGTCGCCGCGCGCCACGGAAGGCGAGCGCCGCCAGCGATCCCCACAGAGCGACGGCGGCGATCGCCGCCAGGATCCCCGGCCCTCGGGCCAGCGCCGGCGGGAGCGCCGCCGAGAGGCGTTCGCAGCCCACCAGCGCGGCGAACGCCACGGCTCCGGTTGCCAGCGCGGCGCCCGGTCCGCGACCCTCGCCCCGCCGCTGGCCGAGTCCGACGAGCACGCCGACGAAGGCGGCCGCCAGGGCGAAGGGGAATGAGGTCATCGGGCGGCAGACTAGCGCAGGAGCCCGGGGGATTGCACCCGGTCGTGAACCCGGGAGGCCGGCGCGGGGTATAGCGAGAACGAGTGCCGATCCCCTCCCGTGCCAGTCGAGGTCCGTTGCGTCCCAGGAGCCTGCCCACCGATTCCCCCGTGCTGGCCGAAATCTGGGCCGGCGTGCGGCGCGAGGCCGATGCCCGCGGTGTTCCGGAGCGGGGTGTCCAGCTCGTCATCCGGCTGCGGGCCCGGCTGGACGCCGTGGCCCTGCGGGCCCGGCAGCAGCCCGAGCGGCCGCGCGTGGCCTGCCTGGCGGGCCTCGGCGCGCCGCGGCCGCCCGCTGCCTGGGCGGGCGAACTCGTCGGCTGGGCCGGCGGTGAACCGATCCCCGTGGCCAATGGCGGGACGCGATCCCCGGGCGTCCCGCTGGCCCTGGCCGATGCCGACCCCGACGTGATCGTCTTCGCCTCGGGCGAGACGGACCTGGCGGCGGCTCGCGCCGCGGTTGGCGCGTTGCTGTCGCGTCCGGGCTGGCGCCGGCTGCGCGCGGTGCGCGCGGGGCGCGTCTACGTGGCCGGGGGCGAGCTCGAGGGCGAGCAGCCGGGGCCCCAGGTGGTCGAGACGCTCGAGGTGCTCGCCGAGATCCTGCACCCCACCGCCTTCCGCTTCGGCCGGCAGGGGAGCGGCTGGTCGCGGCTCGGGGGGGATGAGGCACCTGACGGCGCCTGAGCCCTGTGCTAGCTTCGACCTCCCATGCCGACCTCCGAGTATCTTCAGATACCCTGGATCGTGGATCTGATCGCGCGCGAGCAGCCGGGAACGGTGCTCGATCTGGGCGCGGGCTTCGGCAAGTACGGCGTGCTGACGCGGGAGTACGCGAGCCCGCAGCGCCTGGACGCCGTGGACGCGAACCCACCGCGCTACCCGGTCTACGACCACGTCTTCCTCGGGGATCTGCGCGAGCTGGACCGGCTGCTGCCGGCCGACGCGCCGCGCTACGACCTGGCTCTGTTCGTGGATGCCATCGAGCACCTCGAGAAGGCCGAGGCCTGGGCGCTGCTGGACTCGCTGACGCGGCGGGCCCGGCGCGTGCTGGTGGCCACGCCGTGGGGCTTCCGGCCGCAGGAAGTCCCCGGGCAGCCCTTCGAGACGCACCGCTCCGGCTGGTACCCGTGGGAGTTCGGCCGTCGCTACCGGGTCCACGCGTGGCGGGTCTTCCCGGGGCACCTCACGCGCCACCTGCGCCTGCCCCGGCTGTGGCAGTTCGCGGTTCTGCTCGGCCGGCGGGAGGGCTGAGACGGACATTTCATGCGGCGCCGGCCGCCGGGGCGGCGGGCGTTGCCCGGCGGCCCCGCCTGAGGCAGAATACCGACCCGCCTGCCAGGGAGGTGGGCAGGGGGCGCGGCGACCCTGGCGCCGATGCGTCCCGAGCGCCGGTGCCGGCCGTCCCCGGGCCCGCGCGGTGTTCCCCAGTATCGCAGGGAGGCTCGAGCACTCTTGGCTTCCACGACCCTTTCCGCTGGACTGAAGCAGAAGATCACCGGGGTGCTGCTGGCGGCGCTGGGCGTGCTCACGCTCGCCGCCGTCGCGACCTGGGAGCCGGCGCTGCCCGGCCAGAGCGCCTGGGACCCGCCGAACGCCTGCGGGCCGGTGGGCTCGGCCTGGTCCACGGTTCTGGTCTGGGTCCTCGGTCGCGCCGCCGCCTTCGGCGTGACCCTGCTCTGCGTGGTCTGGGCATGGAACCGCCTGCGCGGTCACAAGGCCGGCCCCCTTGTGATCCGCTCCCTGCTCGGCTCCCTGATCATCTTCGAGGTCTGCATCCTGCTCGGGCTGGGCGCGCTGGATCGCACCGTCTGGACGGGGGCGTGGGGCTTCGCCGGCGCGCTGGCCCTGCGCTCGGCGCTCGGCCAGGTAGGCTCGTGGGTCGTCGCCGGTACGCTGTTCGCGGTGACGCTGCTGGCCGCGACGGAGCTGGGCTTCCACTGGATCGCCCGGCTGGCGCGGCGGGCCTTCGTGGATCCGGCCGTCGGACTGGGCAGCGCCTGGGGCGAGTGGCGGGAGGCCCGCGCCCGGCGGGACCGGGGGAAGCCGAAGCCGCAGGCCCGGCCGGCGAGGGAGCCGAAGCCGTCCGCGGCGGCCGCGCGTGACGAGGAGGCGCGCGAGACGGAGGCGCGCCCGCGCATCTCGCAGCCGCCGCGCCCGCTCGACCAGCTCGACCTGCCGGCCCCCGTGGGCCAGAGAGCGGAGGCGAAGCCCAGGATCCGGGACTCGAAGCCGAAGCCGGCCGCGCCGCCCGCGGACGACAAGCCGCGTCCGGTGCCGACCGAGGCCTTCCCCGAGCTGAGCCTGCTCTCGATGCCGATGCAGATCGAGGACATCCTCACCACCGACGAACTGCAGGCGGAGGCCGACCTGCTGGCGGCCAAGCTGGCCGACTTCGACATCCTGGGTCGCGTCACCGAGATCCACCCCGGGCCGGTGGTGACCACCTTCGAGTTCGAGCCGGCGGCCGGCGTGAAGGTCAGCCAGATCGTCTCGCGCGAGGACGACCTGGCCATGGCGCTGCGGGCCCTGCGCATCCGCATCCTGGCGCCCATCCCGGGCAAGGCGGCGGTGGGGGTCGAGATCCCCAACCGCAGGCGGCGCACCGTGTACCTGCGCGAGGTCCTCTCCTCGGCGCCCTACGAGGCGAGCAGCGCCGCCCTCAAGGTGCCGCTGGGCGTGGACGTCGTCGGTCAGCCGTTCGTGGCCGACCTGACCAAGATGCCGCACCTGCTGGTGGCCGGAGCCACCGGCTCGGGCAAGAGCGTCTGCCTGAACGCGATCATCACCGGCCTGCTGTTCCAGCACGGTCCCGAGACGCTGCAGTTCGTGATGGTGGACCCCAAGATGCTCGAGCTGTCGGTCTACAACGGCATCCCGCACCTGGTCCTGCCGGTGGTGACCGAGGCCAAGAAGGCGAGCCTGGCGCTGCGCTGGGCGGTGGGCGAGATGGAGAAGCGCTACAAGCTCATGGCCAAGTGCGGGGCGCGGAACATCGCCGGCTACAACGAGAAGATCGCCGCCGGCCAGGTCCCGGCCGAGTTCGACGAGCGCCGCGACAAGGAGGTCCCGCCGGAGCGGCTCTCCTACGTGGTCGTGGTGGTGGACGAGCTGGCCGACCTCATGCTGACCGCGCCGCAGGACATCGAGGAGCCCGTGGCCCGGCTGGCGCAGATGGCCCGCGCCGTCGGCATCCACCTGATTCTCGCCACGCAGCGGCCCTCGGTGGACGTCATCACCGGCGTGATCAAGGCGAACTTCCCCTCGCGGATGGCGTTCCAGGTGGCCTCCAAGACCGACTCGCGCACCGTGCTCGACATGAACGGCGCCGAGAACCTGCTCGGCAACGGCGACATGCTGTTCATGCCGGCGGGCAAGCCCGAGCCCTACCGCATCCACGGCGCCTACGTCTCCGAGGAGGAGACCGCGCGGGTGGTGGAGTTCTGGCGGGCCAAGGCGGTGGCGGGCGCGCACGCCCCGCTGGCCACCGACATCAACGCCGTCGAGGAGGCCGAGAGCGAGGGCGAGGAGGGCGCCTCGTTCGACGACGAGCTGATCCGCGAGGCGGCGCGGCTGGTGGTCTCGCACCAGCAGGGCTCGACGTCGCTGCTGCAGCGGCGGCTCAAGGTCGGCTACTCGCGCGCCGGCCGCCTCATGGACCAGCTCGAGCAGCTCGGCGTCGTGGGCCCGTTCCAGGGCAGCAAGGCGCGCGAGGTGCTGGTGGACGAGCGCTGGCTCGAGGACAACCTCGCGTGACGGCGTCCCCGCGCACGCTGGCCTTCGTCACCCTCGGCTGCCCCAAGAACACGGTGGACTCCGAGCACATGCTCGGGCTGCTGCTCGAGGCCGGCTTCCGCACCGTGGCCGATCCCGGCGTGGCCGACGTCGCCGTGCTGAACACCTGCGCCTTCCTGCAGAGCGCGGTGCGCGAGTCGAAGGCGGCGATCGCCGAACTGGTCGAGGCCCGCCGCCGCGGCGGCCCGAGGCACATCATCGTCGCCGGCTGCCTGGCCCAGCGCTCCGCCGGCGAACTGCTCGAGGAGTTCCCCGAGGTGGACGCCGTGCTCGGCACCGGCCGCTGGAGCGAGGTGGCGCGCGTGGCCGCGCGGCTGCTGGAGCACGAGGGGGAGCGGCCGCTGCTGGTGGACGAGCCGGGAGGGGCGCTGAGCTCGACGGGGACGCGACCGCTCTCGACCCCGCCGCACCTCGCCTACCTGAAGATCGCCGAGGGCTGCGACCAGCGCTGCAGCTTCTGCGTCATCCCCCGGCTGCGCGGCCGCCAGGTGAGCCGCCCGCTCGAGGATCTGGTGGCGGAGGCGGGTCGCCTGGCCGCGGCGGGGGTGCGCGAGCTGAACGTGATCGCCCAGGACACCACGGCCTGGGGCGGCGACCTGCCGGGACGGCCGACGCTGGCCGACCTGCTCGAGGCCCTCGATGGCATCGAGGCCCTGACCTGGATCCGGGTGCTCTACACCTACCCGCGCCGCTGGAACGACCGGCTCATCCGGGTCTGGAGCGGGGCGCGGCGGGTCGTGCCCTACGTGGACCTGCCGCTGCAGCACATCGCCAGCGGCCCCCTGCGCGGCATGGCCCGCGGGCTGACCGGCCCGGCGACCCGGGCCCTGGTCCGACGCATCCGCGAGGGGATCCCCGGGGTGTCGCTGCGCACCACGTTCATCGTCGGTTTCCCGGGCGAGACCGAGGAGCACTTCGCCGAGCTGCTCCGTTACGTCGAGGAGGAACCGTTCGAGCACCTGGTCGTCTTCCCCTTCGAACGGGAGCCGGGGACGGCGGCGTGGGGTATGACCCCACGGGTGCCGCTGACCGTGCGGCGGAGCCGGCGGGCCCGACTGCTGGAACGGCAGCAGCAGCTCGCCCGGGCGCGCAACGCCCGCCGGGTCGGGGAGCGCGTCACGGTCATGATTGACGGCCCGGCCGGGCGCAATCAGTATGCAGCCCGCACGGCGGGCTCGGCGTTTGAAGTGGACGGGGGCGTGGTGGTAGAAGGCGAGGGCCTCGTGCCCGGGACCCTGGTCGAGGCACGCGTGACGGGGGCGGCGGCGTACGACCTGTTCGCGCGGGCCGAGACAACGGGCCCCTTCCTTCAACTGGTGAAAGGGACGGCGTGATGCGTTCGGGATTCGCGATGGCGCTGATCGGGCTGGTCGTGCTCGCCTCCCCGGCGGAGGCGAAGACCTTCAAGTACGCCGCGGGGCCGAAGCCGGGCACGGACACGACCTTTGCGGTGTCCGAATCGGAGATCGTCCCCATCGTGCGCCATCGCGGGCCGAAGGTGCCGGCCACGAACTTCCAGGTGCTCACCCTGGTCGCCAACAGCGCCTTCGCCGGTGCGCTGCGCGGCTCGCCGATTGACAGCGGCTCGCACGTGGTGCTGGCGCCGGCCGAGAGCCACCCGCTCAACCTGCTGGTCGAGCACGCGCTGCTGCGCGAGCTGTCGCGGCGCGGGGTGACGGTCACGGTGCGGCGCACCATCCTGAGCGAGGACAGCCTCGCGCTCTACTCGCCCTCCGGCGATCCCCTGCTCGAGTACCAGCTCGCCACCGCCCGGGTCTCGTACCTGCGGCTGGTGGGCTGGCTGCCCTTCTCGGGACGCGTCAAGATCGAACGGCAGTCGCTCGTCGAGGGCGCGCTGACCCTGCGCGATTCGCGCAGCGCCAACGTGCTGTGGAGCAACACCGCCTCGTACAACCTCGTGGACGCCTTCCCGAAGGACCGGCTGTCCATGGTGGAGGACGAACGCTACAGCGATCTGAAGGACCCGCCGCCCACCCGCAACGTGGACAAGGTCTTCGAGCCCCTGGTCGTGATCGCCGTGGTCGGCGGGCTCGTGGCCCTCTTCTTCCAGAACCGCCCGTGACGACGCCCCGCGCGCATTCGTGGTGGCGCCTCGCCGCCCTCGTGACGCTGGCCGGCCTGCTGGCCGGCTGCGCCGCCAGCACCATCCCGTCCGTCCACTCGGAGGCGGAGCGCCTCGAGCTGGGCCGCCGCGCGCTCGCCAACCACGAGTACGACGTGGCCATCGAGTTGTTGAAGACCTACGCCGCCAACAACACCGGCGGGGCCGACGTGGATCAGGCCATCGAGATGCTGGGCGAGGCCAACCTGCGCATCAAGGAGTGGGCCGAGGCGCAGGCGCAGTTCGAGCGCCTGCTGCGCGACTACCCCGAGAGCGACTCGGCCGCCTCGGGCTCGTTCCACCTGGCCGAGGCGCTGTGGGGGCAGTCGCGCGGCCCGGACTACGACCAGGAGTTCACCCGCCGGGCGCTCGAGCAGTACCAGACCTACCTCGGCGCCTACCCGGGGCACCGGCTCAACGGGGCCGCGGAGATGAGCATCCAGCGCGCGAACGAGCGGCTGGCGACCAAGCTGGTCCACGACGGGCACCTCTACGTGAAGCTGCAGCGCACCGGACCGGCGCGCATCTACTTCCAGCGCGTGCTCGACGAGTACCCGAACACCGGGGCCGCGGCCGACGCCGAGCTGGGGCTGGCGCTGGCCGACGCCCGGGACGGCAAGCGCGACGAGGCGATGACCGCCCTGCGCGATCTGCAGACGCGCTACGCCGGGCAGCCGGTCGCCGCGCGGGCCGGCAAGGAGCTGGCGCGGCTCGATCGCCACGCGGCCAAGAACAAGAAGAAGTAGGGCCATGCGGCGCATCGGCCTGTTCGGGGGCACCTTCGATCCGCCGCACGTCGGGCACCTGGTGCTGGCCGAGTGGGCGTGGGCGAGCCTGCGACTCGATCGCGTCGTGTTCATGCCGGCCGGCGTGCCGCCTCACAAGCTGGGCCGCCGCCGCAGCAATCCCGCGCACCGGCTGGCGATGACGCGCCTGGCCGTGCGCGGCAACCCGGCGCTGGCGGTCTCCGATCTCGAGGCGCGGCGCGAGGGGCCCTCGTACACCGTGGACACGCTGCGCGCGCTGCACCGGCGCCACCCGCGGGCCCGGCTGTTCCTGCTCATGGGCGCCGACAGCCTCGCCGACTTCCCGACCTGGCGCGAGCCGGCGGAGATCGCGCGGCTGGCCACGCTGGTGGTGGCGGACCGCCCGGCCGGCGGTCGGCTCGCGCGGCCGCCCCGGCTGCCGCGGGGGACGAAGGTCGTCGTGCTCGACAATCCGCTCGTGGACATCTCCTCGAGCCGGCTGCGGACCCGGGCGCGCGCCGGCAAGCCGCTGCGCTACCTGGTGCCCGACGCGGTCGCCGCCTACGTCGCGCGCTTCGGGCTCTATCGGAGGGGCCGGTGAGCTACTCGCCACGTGACTTCTGGGATCGGCGCCTGTCCGAGCAGTTCGACCTGCGCGGCACCGGCGAGACCGGCCTGTCGCTGGCCTACAACCGGGCCTGCTACCGGCTGCGCCTCGAGGTGCTGGCGCGCGCGCTGCGCGCCGCCGGGCTGGATCCGCGCGGCCGGCGGGTGCTCGACGTCGGTTGCGGCACGGGCTTCTTCACCGCCTTCTACCTCGAGCGGGGCGCGCAGGTGACCGGCGTGGACATCGCGCCCACCTCGATCGAGCGGTTGCGCGCGCGCTTCCCGCAGGCGAGCTTCGTGCTCGCCGACGTGAGCGAGGCGGCGCCGGCGGGCGACTTCGACCTGGTGAACGCCTTCGACGTGCTCTACCACATCGTGGACGACGCGCGCTGGGAGGCGGCGGTGCGCCGCCTCGGCGAGGCGGTGACGCCGGGTGGCACGCTGCTCGTCACCGACACCTTCGCGAAGCTGGGGGCCATTGCCGAGCACAACCGCATGCGTCCGCTGGCCGAGTACCGTCGCGTGCTCGAGCCGCTCGGCTTCACGCTCGGTCGCGTCTGGCCGACGCACGTCCTGCTCAACCGCGAGCTGGGCGCGTTCCGCTTCCTCAACCGGGCGCCCGACCTGTTGCTGGCGCTCGACCGGACGCTGCTCGCCCTCGGCCTCGGCACGGACGACAAGGTCAGCAAGCTGCTGGTGGCGAAGCGCCGGGGGTAGGGGCGGGAGCGATCGGGAGCACCGGGACGGGGGACGACGTCCGGACCGTGTCTTCTTCCTGACTCGCCCCGGGGCGAGCGAAGCCGCGTTGTGCCAGACACGAGTGCGCGTGGCTTACCCGGTGCCCGTGACGGGCAAGACCGACGTGCGGTGCGAGGTGGCTTGGAACCAGTGCTCCCCGCCCGCGCGGGGTGCCAGGCGCGTATGGCGGGGCGAAATCTCCTCTTTTCGTTTGGGGCCGGAAGCGATAATAATGGTGGCGGTTGTTTTCGCCGCCGCTAACAGGAGGCTCCATGTCCGCCAAGCCCGGACCGAAGCGCAGGCCCCACGGTCGCAGGGTCCGCCGGGCCGGCTATTCGGCATACGTCCCGGCGCCACTGCCGCCACGCATCGTCTGGGACGAGGGATTGGCGGCGGCCCTGTCGGATGCCGACCGGGCCATCGGGCGTCTGGCGGGCGAGGGGCGTCGCCTGTCGAACCCGCACATCCTCATCCGCCCCTTCGTTCGGCGGGAGGCCGTGCTGTCGAGCCGGATCGAGGGCACGCAGGCCACGCTGGGCGAACTGCTCGCCTCCGAGGCCGGGGTGCTCGTCGAGCGCAGCCCGGCGGATCTGCGGGAGGTGGCGAACTACGTCGTGGCGCTGGAGCATGGGATTCATCGCCTGGCCACGCTGCCGCTCTCCCTTCGACTCGTGCGCGAACTGCACGGGCAGCTCATGCGCGGGGTGCGCGGCGATGCCGCCACGCCCGGCGAGTTCCGACGCAGCCAGAACTGGATTGGCGTGCCGGGCAGCACGCTCTCGGAGGCCACCTACGTGCCGCCTCCACCCGACGAGTTGATGGACTGCCTTGGCGCCTGGGAGAAGTTCCTGCACCAGGGGCAGCTTCCCCCCCTGGTCCAGGCGGGCCTGGCGCATTCCCAGTTCGAGGCCATCCATCCGTTCCTGGACGGCAACGGTCGGGTCGGTCGCCTGCTGATCACCCTGCTGCTGATCTCGCGGGAGGTCCTCCCGCAGCCGCTGCTCTACCTGAGCGCCTACTTCGAGGCGACCCGGCCGGAGTACTACGCGCGGTTGCTGGCTGTGACCGAACGCGGCGAGTGGGAGGAATGGCTCAGGTACTTCCTGCTCGGAGTGGGCCGTCAGGCCGACGACGCCGTGGGGCGCATCCGGCGAATCGAGGACCAACTGAGGCAGTGGCGGGGGAAGCTCGACAAGGTGCCGTCACGGTTGCCGGCTCGGACCCTCGAGCTCTTCGCCGAGAATCCGTTCTGGACCGTGCGCGGGATCGCCGACCGCATGAAGGTCGCGTTCACCACCGCCCAGCGGGCGGTGGATCGGCTCGAGGCGGCGGAGGTCGTGACCCTGACCAGCGAGGCGAAGCGCAACCGGGTCTACTGTGCGCGGGACATCCTGACGATCCTCGAGGAGCCGGCCAGGCTCCGACGCGTGCCGCTGGCCGGCCGAAGGCGGGCAGGCGCATGAGCCCCGACATCCCGGAGCGCAGCTTCGAAGCGACCATCGGCTGCCGGCTTCAGGGCACGAAGGTGGGTTGAGCATGCCCCGCCTGTTCGTGCTGGATGCGATGGGCCTGGCCTACCGGGCCTACTACGCGTTCGTCTCCCACCCGCTGCTCAATTCGCGCGGCGAGAACACCTCGGCCATCTTCGGCTTCGCCAACACGGTGCTGAAGATCCGCCGCGAGGAGAAGCCCGATTACTGGGCGCTGGCCTGGGACGGGCCCGGGCCGACCTGGCGGCACGAGCGCTTCCCCGCGTACAAGGCGCAGAGGAAGCCCACGCCCGAGGACCTGCTCGCGCAGCTCGAGCACAGCATTCGCTGCCCCCGGGTGGTGGCCCTGTG
>CAYNPF010000044.1:0-14580 GCA_964398895.1 uncultured bacterium | reverse complement strand
GGGCGCTGGAGGTGCTGGCCAGCGGCGCCGGGGCCGGGCACGGGGTCGGCCTCTGCCAGACCGGGGCCCTGGGCATGGCCCAGCGCGGCGCGACGTACCGCGAGATCCTCCGGCACTACTACCCCCGGGCCGCACTGCACTCGTTCTACTGAGAGCCGGTCCGGCGGTGTCCTCCGGGCCGCGTCGGGGGCGGAGCCGGGCGGCGCATTGACAGTGCGTGGTCCGCGCAGGTAATGTCCCGCGGCTCGAGGGCCGTGCACGGCCCAGTCCGCGGGGTTGTAGTTCAGTTGGTTAGAACGCCTGCCTGTCACGCAGGAGGTCGCGGGTTCGAGTCCCGTCAACCCCGCCATCATCAACGGTCGGCTCCCGCCGGCCGTTCTTCGTTGCGGGGCAGAGGGTTCGGCCCCCTCCTCGACGCCCCGATTTCGGGTTGACGGCCCAGAAGTCCTCCGTATACTGCCGGTGCCTTTTCACCCGGGCGTGCACCGGCGGGTAGATTCGACATCCGGAGTGCATCGCGAGCGGCAGCCACGTCCACGACGCGCGGGTGCGTCAGGGCAAGTGCCTGAGGGAGCCATGATCAAGAAGAAGGGGATCCCCGACAACGACGATTTCGGCCCGATCCCGGACGACGAAGCCGAGGACTACGACGAGGACGAGGATCTCTTCGAGGACGACGAACTCGACGAGGATGACGAGTTCGACGAGGACGACGAGGACCTCGACGACGAGTTCGAGGAGGAGGAGTACGGCGACGACGAGGACGACCTCGAGGAGTTGAACGAGGACGATCGCTAGCCGTTCACAGGTTCTCCGACATCGTGGGCCCTGACCGGCCGGGCGCCGGCTCGGGGCCCCGAGTGTCCGGGGGAGGATGCGTGGACCAGCCGCACTGGCCGACCGGACTGCCGGCGAACTTCGGCGGCCTCGGCGAGGAGGACTCGGCGCTCGAGCGCGCGCGCGCGATCGTGCTGCCCGTGCCCTACGACTTCAGCACGACCTACCAGGGCGGCACCCGTTGGGGGCCGCGCGCCATCCTCACCGCCTCGCAGAACATGGAGCTGTGGGACGAGGAACTGGGCGCCACCCACCGCTGCGGCATCCACACCCTGCCCGAGGTCGAGCCCACCGCGCTGGGGCCCGAGGCCATGGCCGCGCGCGTCGAGCAGGCCGTGGACTGGATCCTGGCGCAGGGCCGGCTGCCGGCGATCCTTGGCGGCGAGCACAGCATCACCGCCGGCGCCGTGCGCGCGGCGGCGCGCCGCTTCCCCGACCTCACCGTGCTGCAGTTCGACGCCCACGCCGACATGCGGGATCGCTACCTCGACTCGCCCTACAGCCACGCCTGCGTGATGCGGCGCGTGCGCGAGATCGTGCCGGCCGCCTCGGTGGGCATCCGCTCCTACAGCGAGGAGGAGGCCGCCTACCTGCGCGAGCACCCGCTGCCGATCTGGAGTCCGCGCGCCCTGCGGGCACGGCGCGGCGACTGGGGCCCGATCCTCGAGGCGCTGTCCGGCACGGTGTTCGTGACCTTCGACCTCGACGCCCTCGATCCCGGCGTCCTGCCGGCGACCGGCACGCCGGAGCCCGGCGGCCTCGACTGGTACGAGGCCGTGGACCTGCTGCAGGCCGTGGCCGCGCGGTCGCGCATCGTCGGCTTCGACGTCGTCGAGCTGGCGCCCATCCCCGGGCAGGTGGCCTCGGACTTCCTCGCCGCCCGGCTGGTCTACCGGCTGATCGGCCTGGCGCTGGCGGGCCCGGCGGTCCGGACGTGAGGAGGCGATCGTCATGAGCGCGCCGGTGAAGCGCCTGGCGCTGCGCCATCATCAGGACCGGCGCGTGCGCGGGGGACACCCCTGGGTGTTCAGCAACGAGATCGCCCGCATCGAGGGCGCGCCGGCGCCGGGCGACCTGGTCGAGGTCTGCGACGAGCGCGGCGCCTTCCTCGGGCGCGCCTACTACAACCCGCAGAGCCTGATCGCGGCGCGGCTGCTCACGCGCGGCCGCGACGAGGTGGACGCGGCGCTGTTCGCGAAGCGCCTGGAGCGCGCGCTGCGCCTGCGCGAGGCGGCCCTGCCCGGCGCGCGGGCGGTGCGCGTGGTCTACGGCGAGTCGGATCAGCTCCCCGGCCTGGTCGTGGACCGCTACGGCGATCACCTCGCCGTGCAGGTGCTGACGCTGGGCATGGAGCTGCGCCAGGACATGGTGCGCGAGGCGCTCGAGCAGGTGCTGGCGCCGCGCGGGGTCGTGCGCGTCGCCGACTCGCCGCTGCGCGCGCTCGAGGGCCTGCCGCTGGAGCGCGGCCTGTGGTGGGGCGAGGTGCCCGAGCGGGTCGAGGTCGAGCTCGAGGGCTTCCGCCTCGAGGCCGACCTGCTGCACGGACAGAAGACCGGGTTGTTCCTCGACCAGCGGCTCAACCGCCGCGTGGCCGAGGCCCGGGCCGCCGGCCGGCGCGTGCTCGACCTGTTCTGCTACCAGGGCGAGTGGGCGATGCATGCGGCGCGCGGCGGTGCGGCCGCCGTGCTGGCGGTGGACTCCTCGGCGGCGGCGCTGGCCGCGGCCGCGCGCAATCTCGAGCGCAACGACCTCGGCGGGCGCGTGAGCCTGCGGCAGGGCGATGTCTTCGACGTGCTCAAGGAGCTCGATCGGACCGGGGAGCGCTTCGGCGTCGTGGTCCTCGACCCGCCGGCGCTGGTCAAGTCGCGCAAGCACATGGCCGCCGGCGCGCGCGCCTACCGCGAGCTGAACCGCGCGGCGATGGGGCTGCTCGAGGAGGAGGGCGTGCTGATCACATGCTCGTGCAGCCACCACCTCGACGACGCGCTCTTCCACCAGGTGCTGCTCGAGGCGGCGCGCGCCGCGCACCGTCCGTTCCGGGTGCTCGAGTGGCGCGGCGAGTCCCCCGATCATCCGCGCCTGCTCGCGGTACCGGAGACGCACTACCTGAAGTGCGCGGTGCTGCAGGCCCTGTAGTCGGGCTGTGTCCGAAGCCGCCCGGGTGGCGTCGTTACGCGGTCGGCTCACTGCTGCGATGTGGCCTGAAGGTCACTGGCTCGCTCATCGCGCGACCGCGATGCCCTGCCCCCGGCCGTCCCCGGACACGGCGCGGGACCACTACTCCGGCTGGGGTGTGCCCGCCTTCTTGACCTCGTCGAGGTAGTTCATCCGCAGCTCGGTGAGCACCTGCTGCAGGACGCGGGCCTCGTCGCTCTCCAGGTTGCCCTGGGTGCGGGCCTCCAGCGCCGCGAGGGTGTCAATGGTGTCGCGCGCCGCCTCGAGGTTCTTCTCGATCTGGCGGGTGAGCGGGTTCATGAGCTTGCCCAGCGCCATCATGCCGCTCTGCTGCAGGCCGAGCAGGAGCTGCAGGAACAACGCCGCCTGGCGGGATGGGTTCTCGGTCATGGCTGCTTCTCTCCGGTTGCGGGGGTGGAGGGTCGTCGCTTGGCTTCCTCCCAGAGCGCGTCCAGCTCGGCCAGCGTGGCGTCCGACGGCTGCCGGCCCTGCTCGCGCAGGCGTCGCTCGATGTGGTGGAAGCGGTCGCGGAAACGCTGCGTCGCGGCGCGCAGCTCTCGTTCCGGGTCAATGGTGAGGTGCCGGGCCAGGTTGACGACCGCGAAGAGCAGGTCGCCGATCTCGGCGGCCCGCCCGGCCGTGGTGCCGCCGCCGAGTTCCCGTTCCAGTTCGGCGGTCTCCTCGTGCACCTTGGCGAGCGGGCCGGAGGCGTCGGGCCAGTCGAAGCCCACCGCCCCGGCCTTCTCCTGGATGCGGTAGGCCGCGACCAGTGCGGGGAGCGTCTTCGGCTGCTCGCCCAGCAGCGAGGCGGTGCCGTCCGGATCGTCCTTCTCGGTCTTCTTGATCTGCTGCCACTGGCGGTAGGCGGCGTCGCCGTCGCCGATGCCGGCGTTCTCGCCGTAAACGTGCGGATGGCGCCGGATCAGCTTGGCGGCGGCGCGCTCGAAGCCCTCGGCGATGCCGGGATCCCCGCGCTCCCCGCTCAGCTCGAGGCAGAAGAGCGAGAGGAACGCGAGGTCGCCCAGCTCCTCGACGACGTGGTTGGCGTCGCCGGAGCCAATGGCCTCGCCCGACTCGACCGCCTCCTCGACGAGGTAGGGCGTCATGCTCTCCAGCGTCTGCTCGCGATCCCACGGACAGCCGTCGGGACCGCGCAGCCGGCGGCAGACCGCGACGAGGTCGGAGAAGGCCCGCCGCTCGCGCTCGTTCGCACCGGGATCGCTCATGGGCGCAGCATAGCCGAGGCGCGGGCGGGTCTCCAACGCCGCGCCGACGCCGCCTCCGGGCCCGTCCGCGGCGGTTGCGCCTCCGCGAGCGCGGGGCCTATGCTACCCCCTTGCTCCAGTGCAAGGCGGGTGTCGCGAGGCGTTTCACCGCCGCCCGCATCGTCTCCGACCGCGGAGGGCGCCCATGGGCATGCCGGTCTCGACCTGGGTCGAGGTGGATCTCGACCGCTTCGTCTCCAACCTGCGCGCCGTTCGGGCGTGGGTGTGCGGGGGCGGGGACCCGGGTGCGCCGGAGCGCGGCATCCTGCTGGTGACGAAGGCCGACGCCTACGGGCACGGGGCGGTGGAGATCGCCGAGGTCGCGGCCGCCGAGGGTGTGGCCTGCCTGGGCGTGGCTACGCTGCACGAGGGCATCCAGCTCCGCCAGGCGGGCTGCCGGCTGCCGATCCTGGTCCTCTCGCCGCTGTTGCCCAGCGAGATCCACGAGGCGGTGGTCCACGGCCTTGATCCGACCGTCTGCGACCTGGTGTTCGCGCGCGAGCTGTCGGCCGAGGCGGTGCGCACCGGCCGGGCCGTGCGCTGCCACGTCGAGGTCGACACCGGCATGGGGCGCGCCGGCGTGCGCGAGGGCGAGGCCGAGACTTTCCTGACCGCGGTGGCGTCGCTGCCGGGCCTGCGGCTGGCCAGCCTGTTCATGCACTTCCCCGATGCCGACGCGGCCGACCTGTCGTTCGCCCAGGACCAGTTGCGCCGCTTCCGCACGCTGGCCACGCACCTGGCCGAGCACGGCATCCGCCCGCCGCGGCTGCACGCCGCCAACAGCGCCGGCATCGTCAACCTGCCCGAGGCGCGCTTCGACTGGGTGCGCGTCGGCCTGCTCGCCTACGGCCACCAGCCGCCCAACAGCCGCGCCCGGCTCGACCTGGCGCCGGTGATGTCGTTCAAGAGCCGGCTGGTGCAGATCCGCGACCTGCCGGCGGGGGCGACGATCAGCTACGGGCGCTCCTACGTCACCCCGCGGCCGATGCGGATCGGCGTCGTGGCGGTGGGCTACGGGCACGGCTACTCGTGGCTGCTGTCGAACCAGGGGCACATGCTGGTGCGCGGCCGGCGCGTGGCCATCGTCGGCCGGGTGACCATGGACCTGACCATGGTGGACCTCGGCCCGGTGCCGGAGGCCGAGGTCGGCGACGACGTCGTGCTGTTCGGCGACCAGGACGGGGTCGCCCTCACCCTCGAGGAGGTGGCGGAGGGCAGCCGCACGCTCTCCTACGAGATCATGTGCACCATCGGCAAGCGCGTGACGCGCATCTACGTGCGCAACGGCCGGCCGGTGAAGCTCACCTCGCTGGTGGGCGAGCGCGCCGAGTGGGTGGCGCAGGCGGCCGACCACTTCCGGCTGAGGGCCGAGGCGGTGGCGGCGGCCCGGCGGGGCTGAGCGGGGCGCGGACGACGGATCGTGTACACTCGGGCCGGTCACCACGGATATCGGGAGGAGACATGGGCATGAGCATCACCCCCAAGGCACTCATGGCGGAGGCGGTGAAGGCGCGGCGGCGCGCCTACGCGCCCTACTCGCGCTTCCCGGTGGGCGCGGCTCTGCTCGCGAAGGACGGCCGCATCTTCCACGGCTGCAACGTGGAGAACGTCTCGTTCGGGCTGACCATCTGCGCCGAGCGCAACGCCGTCTGGCAGGCGATCACCCAGGGGGCGAGGGACTTCGTCGCCATCGCCGTGACGGCGCGCGACGGTCGCGGCGCCCCGCCCTGCGGCTCGTGCCGCCAGGTGCTGCACGAGTTCGCCCCGAACGCCTGGGTCTACTGGCGTGACGCCCGGGGCAGGATCCTGAAGCGGCGGCTCTCGGAGCTGCTGCCCAGCGCGTTCCGGCTGGAGGAGCTGAAGGGACGATGAGCGGCGAACGCGACGAACTGGTCGAGCTGATCACCCGCCAGGTGCTGGCGGCGCTGCGGCGCCCCGGCGTGGCGGCCGCCGGCGCGCCGGTGCCGGCGGCGCCGCGGGACGCGGACGCCTGGCGCGCGACGCACGCGGTCCAGGACCCGGCGACCGCCGAGCGCTACCAGCTCTTCGGCGTGTCCACCTCGCGCGGTCCGGAGCACACGCGGGCCCTGCACGCGGCCGGCGCGGCGCGCGTCGTCGCGACCACCGGCTACTGCCCGGCCTCGGACGGGCTGGCCTCGCTCATTGACCACACGCTGCTCAAGCCCGACGCGGTGCGCGCCGACATCGAGACGCTCTGCGCCGAGGCGGCGCAGTTCGGCTTCGCCTCGGTCTGCGTGAGCCCGGTCTGGGTGCCGCTGTGCCACGATCTGCTCCAGGGAAGCTGCGCCCGGGTCTGCACCGTCATCGGCTTCCCCTCCGGGGCGCACGCGCCCGACGTCAAGGCCTACGAGGCGCGCCGCGCGGTCGAGCAGGGGGCCGAGGAAGTGGACATGGTGATCAACATCGGGGCGCTCAAGTCGAAGGACTACGCCCTGGTCGAGCAGGACATCCGCGGCGTGGTGCAGGCGGCCGCGCCCGCCCTGGTCAAGGTCATCCTCGAGACCTCGCTGCTGACGCGCGAGGAGAAGATCATGGGCTGCTCGCTGGCCAAGGCCGCGGGCGCCGACTACGTCAAGACCTCGACCGGCTTCGCCGGCGGCGGGGCCACGGTCGAGGACATCGAGCTGATGCGCGAGACCGTGGGGCCGGAGATGGGGGTCAAGGCCTCGGGCGGCGTGCGCACCAAGGAGGATGCCGAGGCCATGGTGGCCGCCGGCGCCACCCGCATCGGCGCCTCCGCGGGCGTGAAGATCGTGCGCGGCGAGAAGTCGTCGGGCAAGGGCTACTGAGCGCCGTGCTCGATCCCCGCGAGTTCCTCCGCACCAAGCGCGACGGGCGCACCCACGAGCCCGCCGACATCGCCGCCTTCGTCGCCGGGCACCTGCGCGGCGAGATCCCCGACTACCAGGTGAGCGCGTGGCTGATGGCCGCCTACCTGAACGGGCTCGACGTGGGGGAGACCGAGGCGCTCACCGGCGCGCTGCTGCGCTCCGGGCGCATCTTCGACTGGTCCGATCTCGGGCGGCCCTCCGCCGACAAGCACTCGACCGGCGGCGTGGGCGACAAGATCTCGCTCATCCTCGCGCCGCTGGTGGCCGCCTGCGGCGTGCTGGTGCCGATGGTCTCGGGCCGCGGCCTGGGCCACACCGGCGGCACGCTCGACAAGCTCGAGTCCATTCCCGGCTTCCGCATCCAGCTCGATCCCGACGCCATGCACGCCCAGCTCGATCGCATCGGCGTGGTCATGGTGGGGCAGGGGCCCGACCTGGCGCCGGCCGACGGCCTGCTCTACGCGCTGCGCGACGTGACCTCCACGGTCGAGCGCGAGTACTTCATCGTCCCCAGCATCGTCAGCAAGAAGGTGGCCGAGGGCGCGGGCGCGCTGGCCTACGACGTGAAGTGCGGCAACGGCGCCTTCATGAAGACGCGCGAGGACGCCGCCCACCTGGCCCGCCGGCTGATCGCGGTGACCCGCTCGCTCGGGCGCAAGGCCGGGGCGCGGGTGACCGACATGAGCCAGCCGCTCGGCGAGGCGGTGGGCAACGCGCTCGAGGTGACGGAGTCCATCGCCGTCCTGAAGGGCGGCGGCCCGCACGACGTGCGCGAGCTGACGCTCGAGCTGTCGGCGCTCATGCTGAGTCTCTCCGGTGCGGTTCCGGCCGCCGAGGCGATGGCGCGGGCGACGCGCGCGCTCGATTCGGGCGCGGCCTGGGAGCGCTTCGTCGAGATGGTGCGCGCGCAGGGCGGGGATGCGGCCAGCGTCGAGCGACCGGGCGGCCTGCCGACGGCGCCGGTGATCGTTCCGGTCACGGCCGCGGCCTCCGGCGTGCTGGAGGCGGTGGACAGCTTCGCCCTCGGCGAGCTGGGCGTGGCCATCGGCGGTGGGCGGCGCGCGAAGGAGGACGAGGTGGATCCGCGCGTCGGCCTCTTGGTGCGCCGGCGGATCGGCGACCCGGTCGCGGCCGGCGACTTGCTCGCCGAGCTGCACTTGGCGAAGGACGATCCCGCGGCGGTGGCGAACGCCCGCGCCTGCTTCCGCATCGGCGCCGGGCCGGTGAGCGCGCCCGCGCTCATCCTCGAGCGGATCGAGTAGGGCGGGCGGATCCTGGCGAACCGAGGTGACGCGCTCGTCCAGGAATAGGACCGTGGCGCGGATTCGCGATGTGGATGTGGCGCGCTGTTCGATGCGCGGCTCTCCCGGGGGCATGATGCGGAACTGGAAGGCGACCCTGTTCCTGTTCGCGCTGTTCCTGCTGGGGCGGCCGGAGTCCGGGCATGCCGAGGTCTTCGGTTGTTACCCATGGAAGCTCGATTCGACTCAGGTGGGGGTGGACCGGTCGAAGCCCCAGTGTCCCGACGTGCGCTTGAGTGGCGTCTGGCGCGGGTACGACTGCTATGCGGAGAAGGGGACGTGGATGGAGGAGGCTGAGGTTGGGTGCATCCAGCTCAGCGTTCATGGAGAGGACGATCGCACGCCTTCCGGCGACCTGGGCTACCGACTCCGGTTGGCTGCCGGCGAGCATGGCATTGTGGAAGCGGTCGGCGTCTGAGCCCATCGACGGCTATGCACCGGCTTCGCGGCGGCGAGCGTTGAAGGGCAGCGAGGTGTGCTGGCGGCCTGCGTCCGAGTGATGAATCACGCTCCTCATACGTGGCTTGGTCGGCCTTCATGAACTCGGACGCTTCGGCGAGCTTGAGTTGCTCTCCGTGGCGAACCAGGCCACGCCTCTTGGGGGATCTCGCGCAGCGTGCGCATCTCGCGTCAGAGCCGGACGAACTCCTCGCGTTCTATGGTGGCCAAGCCGTCGTGGCGCTTGCTTTGTCGAGATCGGCCTGCCGAGCCGAGTTCTGGTTCCGCTGGGCGCTCGGTTCGAACTCGCGCGGCAGCTCCTCGGGCGTCTGGTCGGCCCGGACCAACTCGATCAGGCGGGCGCGACGCTCGGGCGGTTGCGGCGCGGGTGGCGCGGAGTTCCTCAGGCATTGCGGCAACCTCCCACCCCAGAGGTCGGGTGTCCACACCCCCGGGGGCAACTCCTGACTTGGTTGACAATAGCGTCTTGGGCGGTATGCTCTTGACTCACTATCCAGGAGATGGACCATGCGTCTCCGCCTGATGTTGACGATTGTGGTGATGTTGCTCAGCTGGGGCGTGACGGATGCCAAGGCACAGCAGTGGGTCGCGCTTACAGCCTGTGACTCGGTGCTGATCGAGGGCGTCTTCCACCCGCGGGTCTCCTTTGAGATTCACGACCCGCCGACTGGCGCGGCAATCGAGATCGTGATCGCCACACAGATCGTTTCGATGGATCCTGGAGATACCTGCCGGGTCGTAAGCGCGGCGGGGCCCGAGCACTGGGACCCGCAGATAGGCACGACGACCACAGGTGCGACGTGTGTCTTGTGGGGCCGATGGGGGGGCGATATTGCTCCGACTCTGCTCCCGGGAGAATCTCTCAGTGGATTCCAGCTGGTGCTGACCCCGGGGCACTCGTGCTGCTTCGAGTTCGAGTTCACGCCGATGACCTCAGTACCTTTCGCCTATGAGAATGACTGCTTCGAATGCGGCCGTGCGGTTCCCGTCATCGGTCGAACCTGGGGAGCGATGAAGGCGCTCTATCGGTAATGTGGAGTGGCCGGCGTCAAGCTCTCATTCGGAGTGTCTTCCCTGTGGCCACGCTCCCGTGAGCGTGGCCGCTTCGGTTGGGGACGGGATGGGTGACTCCCCCTACTCCCCCGGCGTGTCCTCCGGCGGGGCCTCGTCCTCGGGCGGCAAGGTCTCGGGCGCGGTGGGCTCGAGCGGCGCGCCCGGGTGCTGCGTGCAGTACTCGGTCGGCTCGGAGCCCGCGTCGTAGGTCTCGTTGGTCACGTGCGGGCAGGCCTCGGTGGCCAGCATCCCGCTCTCCGTGCACACCAGCCGCGAGACCCGCCCGGCCGGCAGGACGAAGTCCTCGAACGGCCGGCCCCGCGTGGCCTCCATCATGAAGTCGGTCCAGATCGGCAACGCGGCGCGCGCGCCGGTCATCGCCGGGCCGATCGTGCGCTTGACGTCGTAGCCCACCCAGACTCCGGCCGCCAGGCTGGGGGTGAAGCCCACGAACCAGGCGTCCATGTAGTCGTCCATGGTGCCGGTCTTGCCCGCGGCCGGCAGCGTGAAGCCGCGCGCCCGCGCCGGGTAGCCCGTACCGTGGTCGAGGGCGCTGCGCAGCATCGAGGTCATCACCGAGGCGGTCTCCTCGGAGAGCACCTCGACCGGGTGGGGCTCGTTGCGCTCGAGCACGGTGCCGTTGCGGTCCTGGACCCGCAGCACGAACATCGGGTCGTTGCGGATGCCGCGATCGGCGAACACCGCGTAGGCCGAGGTCAGCTCGAGCAGGTTCACCTCGCTGCTGCCCAGCGCCAGCGACAGGTTCTGGCCCATCGGGCTCAGGATGCCCATGCGGCGGGCGTAACTGGCCACCTGCGCCACCCCGACCTTCTGGAGCAGCTTGATCGCCGGCACGTTCACCGACTGCTGCAGCGCGTAGCGCAGCGTGATCGTGCCGCGGTACTTGTGGTCGTAGTTGCGCGGCTGGTAGGGCTTGCCGCCCGGGCCGCCGGGGAAGGAGACCGGGGCGTCCACGATCAGGTCGGTCGGCTTGAAGCCGTTGTCCATCGCGGCGGTGTAGACGAAGGGCTTGAAGGACGAGCCGGGCTGGCGCTGGGCCTGGGTGGCGCGGTTGAAGTTGCTCTGGTTCCAGTCGCGTCCGCCGACCAGGGCGCGCACCGCGCCGGTGCGCACGTCGAGAGCGACGAAGGCCGCCTGCAGGTAGGGCGTGCGCACGGTCGTGGCGCCCGAGGTGCTGGCCCGCGGCGCGTAGTTGGCGCGGGTGACCGGCGGCTTCAGCGTGCTCTCCAGCTCCGTCATCTGCCGATCGAGCGCGCGCTCGGCGATCTGCTGCAGGTCCATGTCCAGCGTCGTCCAGACCTTCAGGCCGCCCTCGTAGACCGCGTTCGAGCCGTAGCGCTCGTCGAGGTGCAGCCGCACCATCTCGATGAAGTAGGGGGCGCGGTCGTTGCTCCAGCGCGCCGGGGTGACGCCGAGCGGCGCGGCCATGGCGTTGTCGAACTCGACCTGGGTGATGGCGTGCGTCTCCAGCATGTTGCGCAGCACCTTGCCGCGCCGCGCCAGCGCCGCCTGCGGCCGGCGCCGCGGCGAGTAGAGGCTGGGGTTGGCGGGGATGCCGGCGATCAGCGCACACTGGGCGAGCGAGAGCTGTTGCAGCGGGCGGTCGAAGAAGGTGCGCGCGGCGGCGTCCACGCCGTAGGCGCCCTCGCCGAAGTAGATCTGGTTGAAGTACATCTCCAGGATCTGGTTCTTGGAGTAGTCGCGCTCCAGTTCGATGGCCAGCACGACCTCCTTGAGCTTGCGCGACACCGTGCGTTCCTGGGTGAGGAAGAGCGTGCGCGCGAGCTGCTGCGTGATCGTGCTGCCGCCCTGCATGCCGCGCCGGTGCAGGGCGTTGTTCACCGCGGCCCGGCCGACGCCCCACAGGTCCACGCCCCAGTGCCGGTAGAAGTTCCGGTCCTCGGTGGACAGCGTGGCGTTGACGAGGTGACGCGGGATCTGCCGCAGCGGCACCGGCGAGCGGTTCTCGCGGTAGAACTCGTGCAGCACGCGGCCGCGGACGTCGTAGACCGTGGTCTTGACCGGGGTCTGCACGGTCGCCACCTGCTCGGGCGAGGGCAGGTCGCGGCGCAGCCACTGCACGACGCCGAAGGTGGCGCCGGCCGAGCCGAAGATGGCGACGACGACCAGGGAGAAGAACAGCCGCCACGGGAACCGCGAGGCGGCACGGACGGCGGTGTGCTCCATGGACGAGAGACGGGCGGCGACCTGCATGGGGCGGCAGCGTAGAACGCCGGCCGCCCGGCCGCAACGCGCGCCGGGCCGGGGCGGTTTGCCGCGGCCCCGGGCGGCCTCTAGAATCCGCGCACCGGCGCGAGCGCCGACGAGGAGAACCCATGGCCCACGGTCCGATGAGCCCCGAAGAGCAGTTGGCCCTGCTGTCGCAGCGCGCGGTGGAGATCCTGCCCAAACCGGAGGCCTTGCTCGAGCGCCTGCGCCGCTGCGCGGGCGAGGGCCGGCCGCTGCGCGTCAAGCAGGGCTTTGATCCGACCGCGCCCGACATCCACCTCGGCCACACGGTGGGGCTACGCATGCTGCGCCAGTTCCAGGATCTCGGGCACCAGGTCGTGCTCATCGTCGGCGACTACACCGGCATGGTCGGCGACCCGAGCGGCCGCAACAAGACCCGGCCCCAGCTCACGCCCGGCGAGGTCGAGGCCCACGCCCGCACCTACCTCGACCAGTTCTTCCGCGTGCTCGACCCCGCGCCGACCGCGCCGCGCCTGCCGGTCGAGGTCCACCGCAACGGCGAGTGGTTCTCGCGCATGGACTTCATGGGCGTCATGCGCCTGGCCGGCCAGTACACGGTGGCGCGCATCCTGGAGCGCGACGATTTCGCCAAGCGCATGCGCGAGCAGCAGCCGATCAGCGTGCACGAGCTGCTCTACCCGCTCATGCAGGGCTGGGACTCGGTGGAGATCCGCGCCGATGTCGAGCTGGGCGCCACCGAGCAGAAGTTCAACCTGCTCGTGGGCCGCACCCTGCAGGAGACCCACGGCCAGCCGCCGCAGATCGCGCTGACGCTGCCGGTACTCCCCGGCCTGGACGGCGTGCAGCGCATGAGCAAGAGCCTCGGCAACTACGTGGGCGTCTCGGACGCGCCGGCCGACATGTTCGGCAAGCTCATGAGCCTGCCGGACCGCGTGATGGGGGAGTACTGGACGCTGGTCACCGACGCCGACGAGGAGAAGCTGCAGCGCGTGATGGAGCAGTTGCAGCATGCGCTGGCGCTGGCGTCCAAGGCTGGGGAGTTCACTCTAGAGGAGTTGAAAGACGAGGGTGGAAAGGTGGTCCACCCCATGCTCATCAAGAAGGACCTCGCGCACACGATCGTGCGCATGTACCACGGCGAAGCCGCGGCGGACGCGGCGCAGAACGATTTCGAGGCGCAGTTCAGCCGCCGCGAAGTGCCCGAGCACCTCGAGGAGTACAGCGAGCCCGTTGACTTGGGTCCTCGAGTCTCCATGAGCATCATCGTTGATCACCTGGTGTGGAGCGGGATCGCTCAGACACGAAGCGCGGCGAGGCGTCTCATCGAGCAGAACGCGGTGCGAGTAGACGGAGACCTCATCACGGACATTCACTTCGAGATCAGCCTGGAGGGTGAAGCTGGCAAGAGGACCTTCGTCCTGCGCGTGGGACGCCGCATGAAGAGATTCCGGTCAAGGAATTCGCGATGAGCCCGCTGGCCGGCGGGAGGGTGGCGGCGCCCAGAAGAGCTTTTGACAACGAGTTACAGGGTTCGCTGGCGCCCCTTGACAGCAATGGCCCGGTCGAGTAGATTCCCCGGGCTGCAGGGAACAAGCCCTCCGGAATCAGAAAGCGTTTGACTTCCGAATCATCCGTAGGCTAGATTCCCCGTCCGCCTTTTCCGCAGGAAAAGGCGCTGAGACGACTTCGCTCTTTGAAAATTGAATAGCGCGCGAACTTACTGAAAGCCCGTGCGAGGTCCCGACACCACGTGCTGTACGGCGTGGACGTCGGTTTCAATTTCCTTGCTAATGATCCATGGGGTGGGCTTCGGCCCGCACCATGATCTCCGTTTTTCACCACGGAGAGTTTGATCCTGGCTCAGAACGAACGCTGGCGGCGTGGATTAGGCATGCAAGTCGAACGCGAAAGAGGGGGCAACTCCTCGAGTAGAGTGGCGAACGGGTGAGTAACGCGTGAAGAACCTGCCTTCGAGCGGGGGATAACACTCCCAACGGGGTGCTAATACCGCATGAGACCACGGGTCCACATGGATCTGAGGTCAAAGGTGGCCTCTGCTTGCAAGCTACCGCTCGAAGATGGCTTCGCGTCCCATTAGCTAGTTGGCGGTGTAACGGACCACCAAGGCGACGATGGGTAGCTGGTCTGAGAGGATGGTCAGCCACACTGGGACTGAGATACGGCCCAGACTCCTACGGGAGGCAGCAGTCGAGAGGCTTTGTCAATGGGGGAAACCCTGAACAAGCGACGCCGCGTGGAGGATGAAGGCCCTTGGGTTGTAAACTCCTTTTGCCGGGGAAGAAGTGCGATCAGGTGAACAATCTGGTCGTTTGACGGTACCTGGCGAATAAGCTCCGGCCAACTCCGTGCCAGCAGCCGCGGTAACACGGGGGGGGCAAGCGTTGT
>CAYNPF010000043.1:0-14622 GCA_964398895.1 uncultured bacterium | reverse complement strand
CGCGACGCTCCACTACGCGGTCAACGGCGGCTCGTTCAGCACCGTGACGATGACGCACGTCGGCAGCACGTGGACCGGCGACATCCCCGGCCAGTCGGCGGGAGCGACGGTCACCTACTACCTGAGCGCGGTGGACGACGCCAGCCACACCACCACGCTGCCGGCCAACGCACCGACCACGACGCTGACCTACCACGTCGCCGGCGGCGGCGGCACGCCGACGCTGTACTTCAACGAGCTGCTGGCCAGCAACTCGGCCGGCCTCACCGATCCGTACGGCGAGTACGACGACTGGTTCGAGATCTACAACCCCGGCTCCAGCCCGGTGGACCTCGGCGGCATGTACGTGACCGACGACCTGGCCACGCCGAACAAGTGGCAGATCCCGACCAGTGACCCGACCGCCTCCACCGTGCCGGCGCACGGCTACCTGATCCTGTGGGCCGACGGCCAGCCGGACCAGGGCGTGGTGCACGTGAACTTCAAGCTCAGCGCGGCGGGCGAGGCGATCGGCCTGTACACCGCGACGGGGGAGACCATTGACACGGTGACCTTCGGCGCCCAGGGCGCCGACGCTTCCTACGGGCGCGTGCCGGACGGCAGCGCCAACTGGGTCACGATCTCGACCCCGACGCCCGGGGCGAGCAACGGCGGCACCGCGCTGCTCGCCGGGAGCCGCGTGACGCGATGATCCCGACGCCGGTGGGGGTGGGCCTCCTGTCCTGCGTGCTGTCGGCCGGCGTGGCGCTGGCCGGCGGCGCGTCCGACGGGCTGCCCGCCGCGCCGGCGCGCGGAGACACCCTGGTCCCGGTGCGGGTGATGCGGCTCGCGGCCCGCGAGCCCTCGGATCTCTGCCTGGACCGGGACGGGGAGCACGCCTGGACGGTGAGCGACAAGACGGGTCTGGTCTACCGGCTGCGGCTGTCCGACGGCGCGGTGACCGGCACGCTCGCCTACCACGGCGTGGATCCCGAGGGCATCTGGCAGGACCCGGCCGACGGCACGTTCTACGTCACCGAGGAGCGGACGCGGGAGATCGTCCACCTCGACGCGGCCGGTCGGGTGATGAGCAGGGTTACCGTGGCGGGGCTCGGCGGGGATGCCAACAGCGGTCTCGAAGGCGTCACTTCCGGTCCCGTCACGGGCAGCTTCCTGGTCGTGCAGGAGAAGCACCCGGCGCGGCTGGTGCTGACGGATGCGGCGGGCCGCGTCCGGGAGCGGCACGAGGTGGACTTCGTGCGCGACCTGTCGGGCGTGACCCACGATCCGCGCAGCGACGAGCTGGTCGTGGTCAGCGACGAGAGCCAGCGGGTCTGCTGGATCAGTTCCGACGGCCGGCTGCTGCGGACCCGGGACATTCCGGTGACCAAGGCCGAGGGAATCGCCGTGGACGTCGCGCGGGGTCTGCTCTACGTGGCGAGCGACGGCGAGGAGAAGCTCTATGTCTTCCGGCTGCCCTGACCCGGGGCGCAACCGGAGCGGGGACGTGGGTGGGGTGACCCGGGAACGGGGCCGGGGTCGCGAGTTTCCCGTGGCGCCCGGAGGTGGTGAACCGGTACCATTGTGGGTCGAGACCGCAGAGAGGAAGGGCAACTTGGTCGGGACGATCTCCCCGGTCGCTCCCGTGCATCCGTCGGTTTCCGTCCGGCGCCCGGCGTCCGCCCCTGCAGGGGGCCGATGCCGTACGCGTGCCGGGCGGTCCCAGCGTTCCCCTTCGGTTCAGCGCGAGCGCAGCCGCCGCGATCGCCGTGTCGTCGGCGAAGGTCGTGGCTCATGGACACCCCATCTCAGAGAGGCGGTAACCGCATGCGTCGTTGCTTGCTCCTGATGCTGGCCATCGTCTTCGCGGGCCTGCCGGCGGCCGTGCCGGCCGGGGCCGCCATCGTCGTCAACGAGATCATGTACGACTCGAACTACTCGCCCGACATCGAGTACGTCGAGCTGTACAACACCGGTCCCACGGCGCAGAACCTGGTGGACTGGTACATCATCGACTCCAAGAACACCTCGCCCAAGTGCTACCTGACCGGCACGCTCGGGGTCGGCCAGTACCTCGTCGTCGCCGCCGACACCGCCTACTTCCGTGCCCGCTACCCGTCGGTGACCAATCTCAGCCCGGTCCCCTTCGACCAGGGCGGCGCAGGCTTCGGCCTCAACAACACCTCCGACGCGGTGCGGGTCTACGACGACAACGGCGCGATGCGCGACAGCGTCACCTACCAGAACAGCGGGGCCTGGCCCAACGGCTGCGCCGGCACCGGCCCGTCGCTCGAGCTGGTGAACCCGTTCCTCGACAACGCGGTGCCGACCAGCTGGGCCGCCAGCGTGGACACCGGCGGCACGCCGGGGCGGGTGAACAGCACCTACGCCGCCAACGCGGCGCCGGCCTGCCGCGACGGCGCGCGCAGCATCGCGCTGCCCACCGCCGCCGACGCGGTCACCGTGACCGTGCGCGCCTCCGACTCCGAGGGGCACCTCGCCGGCGTCGCGCTGTGGGTGAACACCGGGGCGGGTTTCGTCTCGCAGCCCATGTACGACGACGGCGCGCACGGCGACGGCGCCGCGGCCGATTCGGTCTTCGGCGCCGTGATTCCCGCCCACGCCAACGACACCGTGGTGAAGTACTACGCCGTCGGCACCGACAACCTGTCGCAGTCCAACGCCTGGCCGAGCGACGCCCCGACCGACTACCGCGCCTACACCGTCGGCTACGTGCCGCCGGTGCTGGTCGTCAACGAGATCGTGGCCAGCAACACCTCGGGCGTGCTCGACGACCACGGCGAGCGCGAGGACTGGGTCGAGATCCACAACCCCGGCACCGGCGCGGTGGACCTGGGCGGCATGTACCTGACCGACGATCTCTCCAACGGCAACAAGTGGGAGATCCCCGCGGGCGTGAGCGTCGCGGCCGGCGGCTACGTGGTCTTCTGGGCCGACGAGCAGACCGAGCAGGGTTCGATGCACGCCGACCTCAAGCTCTCGGCGTCCGGCGAGGAGATCGGGATCTTCGGCGCCCGCGACCGGGGCAACACCCGGATCAACGGCTGGAAGTTCGGACCGGTCGCGCCCAACGTGGCGGTCGGCTACCGGCCCGACGGCAAGGCCGACGACGGCGTGTGCGGCAGCACGGCGGTGCCCGAGTACCTGGCGACGCCGACGCCCGGCGCCAGCAACGTCACGTCGGCGCTCTACTCGCCGGTCTGCATCAACGAGTTCCAGACCACCAGCCTGGCCGGCGGGATTGACGACTGGATCGAGCTGTACAACCGCGGGACCTCGGCGGTGAACCTGGGCGGCATGTTCCTGTCGGACAACCGCTCGAGCAACACGAAGTATCGGATCCCCACGGGGACGATCCTCGCCGCCGGGGGATACGTGGTCTTCGACGAGTCGCAGTTCGGCTTCAACCTGGGCACCACGGGCGAGGTCATCGTCCTGACCGCGGCCGACAGCACCAGCGGCCTGGACTTCTACGACTTCACCCAGGAGTCGCCGGACACCAGTGAGGGGCGCGCCCCGGACGGCACCGGACGCTGGACGCACTTCCCCCACCCGACCAAGGGCAGCGCCAACGTCGGCGCGGCCGCGGTCGAGTCGCCCGTAACGACGGCGGGGCTGGAACTGTCATCTCTGCGGGTGGTGCCGAACCCCCTGCGGACGGGCGGGGAGGTGCGCTTCGACCTCGGGCGTGCGGGCCTGGTGGCCGCCACGGTGCATGACGCCGCCGGCCGGCAGATCTGCCAGTTGTACCGGGGGTCGCTCGAGGCGGGCAGCCACCGCCTGCAGTGGGACGGTCGGAGCCGGGCCGGTCGTCCGGTCGCCCCGGGGACCTACTTCGTGCGGGTCTCCACGGCGCAGATGGCGAAGACGTATACTGTTGTAGTCCTGAAGTAGGCCCGTGGCGGGCTGCGCCCCCGGGGTGCAGCCCGCCCACGCCGCGTTCCGCGAGGAGCATGGCGAACATCACCGCGAAGGAGGAACACCCATGCGCAAGGCTATCCTCGTCGTCCTCGGGCTCATGCTCCTGGCCACGCCGGTCCTGGCGGCGCCGGGCCTCACCGAGCTCATCGTCCCGCAGTACACCGAGGCGTCGAACTCCACCACGCGCCTGCCGGCGATGTTCCGCGTGACGCTGACCGGGCTCAATGCCAGCGCCACCTATCGCTACTGGTCCGGGGCCGTCATCTCCACCGATGCCGCCACCAGCAACGGCGCCGGCAACCCGCTGTTCATGGACGATTCGTACACCTTCTACACGACCAGCACCGGCTTCACCACGGTGGGCTCGACCTGCTCGCAGTTCACCACCGACGCCTCCGGCAACTACACCGGCTGGTTCGGCCTTGTGGCGACCGGCAACGCCCGCTTCACCGCCGGCAACACCATCTACCTGCGCATCATGCTCAACGACGGCGCCGGCGGCACCAGCGTCGTCACCCGCCTGAGCACCACCAGCGGCATCAAGGTGGTGGCCTTCGGCTCCGGCACCGGCGACGGCACCGGCGTCTACGCGCTCGCCTCGTACACCGCGAAGAACGTGATCGCGCTCTACGACAACACCGCGGGCACCGGCCGGCCGCTGGCGACCGCCGTCGTCCAGAACGAGGGCGCCACCATCGCGTCGGCCGTCGCCTTCTACTCGGCGTTGGACGGCACCGCGGGCGCCTGGGGCACGCTGATCCCCAACGCCCTGGCAACCGGCGTGCAGCGCATCGAGGAGCGCGCCTACGCAACGGGCAACATCGTCTCGTCGCTGACCGACCTCGACGGCATCTGGAGCCCGGGCGCCATCAGCACCGTGAACCCGACCGGCGGCACGACCGCGATCAACCTCACCGGGGTCGTCACCGAGACGCCGGTGGCGGCGACGCGGACGACGTTCGGCGGCCTGAAGGCGCTGTACCGGTAGTCGGGGACATCCCGTCACCGTAGCTTCGCAACCGGCGGCCACCTCCGTCACCGACGGGGGTGGCCGCGGTCCACGGGACCGGGTCCCGCCCCGGCTTCCCGGAGAGGTGCCGATCGTGCGACGCGCTTCGTTCCTGCCGGCCGTGCTGCTGCTGTCCCTGGTCGTGGCGCTCCCGCCGTGGGCGGGGACGTCCGCCGCGGCGGTGGCCTGGCCGGGGGAGACCTGGGCCGCCGCCACGGACCTCACCCCGCTCGATCCCACGGGATGGGCGAGCAACCTGAGCGGGGCCTACTGGAATCCCCTCACGCGGCGACTGTGGGTGTGCACCAACAGCCCGGCGAAGTTCTGGGCCCTGCACGAGAACGGCGTCGGCGGTTTCGTGATCGAGCGGGAGTACACCGGCACCGGGGACCTCGAGGGCATCACCCAGGTCAGCACCGCCCTCGATCGTGTCTTCGCCGTGGACGAGCAGGCGCGTACGCTGCGCTCCTATCGCATCTCCGACGGCGCCGCGCTCACCACCTGGCTGCTCTCCGCCATCCCCGACTGGGGCAACTCGGGGCCCGAGGGCATCGCCTTCGTGCCCGACGCCTGGCTGGCCGCCAGCGGCTTCGTGGACAGCAGTGGCACGCCGTACCCGCAGAGCGTCCACGGCAGCAGCGGCTTCGGCGGCCTGATGTTCGTCGCCGTGCAGACCTCGGGCTGGGTCTACGCGTTCGACCTGCGCACCGACGGCACCTGGACTTTCGTCGGGCGCTACCTGACCTCCCGCGCCGAGAGCTGCGACCTGGCCTTCGACGCCTCGATCGGGACGATGTTCGTGCTGCACAACATCGGCACCAACTTCCTCGAGACCACCGACCTCACCTCGACCGCGAGCGGCAGCGACCGGCGCTTCGTCACCCGCACCGAGCTGCAGGTGCCCAGCACCTCGAACATCGAGGGCTTCGCCGTGACGCCGGCGCTGACCGCGGCCCACGCCGTGGGCGACGACTGGTGCTTCTTCACCGACGACGACGACGCCAACGGTGCGCTGCGCTGGTTCAAGCAGCTCCACTCCACCCTGAGCCGCGTGGCTGGCGACCGACAGACCGCGCCGGTGGGCACCGCGGTGGCGGTGGCGCCGGCGGTGCGGGCGCAGGATCCCTACGGCGACCCGCTCGCCGGCTTCGGCGTGACCTTCTCGGTCGGCGGCGGAGGCGGCTCGGTCACCGGCGGCAGCGCCACCGTCGGCACCGACGGTGGCGCCCGCGTCGGCTCGTGGGTGCTCGGAGCGCAGCCGGGCCCGAACACGCTCGTGGCTGCGGGGACGGGGTTGAGCGGCAGCCCGCTGTCCTTCGCCGCCACCGGCGTGGACGTCACCGCCCCGACGGTGGCGATCGAGCCGGTCGCACCGGATCCGCGCAGCACGGCGGTGGACACGATCACCATCGTCTTCAGCGAGCCGGTCGCCCACTTCGACCTGGGCGAGCTGCATCTCGGCCGCGACGGCGGTGCCGACCTCCTCGCCGGTGCTTCGGGGCCGGGCAGCGCCGACCGCGTCACGTGGAAACTGGCGCTCTCCTCCCTGACCGCCGTTCCCGGCACCTACGTGCTGACGCTGTCGAGCGGCGACGTCACCGACGATGCCGGCAACCCCCTGGCCGCCGGAGCGAGCGAGTCCTGGCAGATGAGCACCGCCACCGGTGTGGGGGCGGGGGGAGCCGGCGCCCTGCAGCTCGGCCCGCCCGTGCCCAATCCGGGGCGGGGCGGGCTGCGGATCCCGTTCGTGCTGCCGGCCGACGGCCCGGTCGAGCTGGCGGTCTTCGACCTGAACGGTCGCCGGGTGGCCACGCTGCTCGACGGCCCCGGTGCCGCCGGCGAGCATCGCGTGACGTGGGACGGGCACGCCGCGGACGGCCGGGCGGTGTCGCCGGGCGTGTACCTGTACCGCCTGCGCGCCGGCGGCGCGGTCCTCTCGCGCCGCGGCCTGCTGGTGCGCTGACGGCCGCCCCGGCGGCGCGGTTCGCCGGTCTCGACACTCCCGGCGAGCCGCGGCCGGGCCGGATGGCCCGCGAACCCCGCCCGCGGACGCGACCATCCCGTGTCCCCGGCTTGCGGTTCGTGAAGGGTCCGGGCTAGACTCCACGGTTCACAAGCTCCTTCGGGGCGGGGTGAGAGTCCCCACCGGCGGTAGAGCCCGCGAGCGGGAGTCGGCGGCGTCGCCCTGGGCGACGTCGGCGCCGACCGCAGACCCGGTGCGATTCCGGGGCCGACCGTGACAGTCGGGATGGAAGAAGGAGGAAGGCGTCGGGGTGTGTTCGTGCCCGGTCGCCGTTCCGCGATTCCCGCCCCGTGGTGTCCGACACCGCGGGGTGTTTCGTTGGGGCAGGGAGGATCCATGGCCCGTCGGGGGCGACCGGACGAGACGCGCTTCATGCAGGAGGCCCTGGTCCTGGCCGAACGGGGTCGCGGCCGCACCCGCCCCAATCCGGTGGTCGGCGCGGTGGTCGTGCGGGCCGGGCGGATCGTCGGGCGTGGCTGGCACGCGCGGGCCGGCGCCGACCACGCCGAGGTGATGGCCCTGCGTGAGGCGGGTGAGCGCGCCCGCGGCGCGACGCTCTTCTGCACGCTCGAGCCGTGCGCGCACCAGGGGCGCACGCCGCCCTGCGTCGAGGCCATCGTCCGCGCCGGGGTGCGCCGCTGCGTCGTGGCCCAGCGTGACCCGCACCCCATCGTCAACGGGCGCGGGCTGCGGCGCCTGAGCGCCGCCGGGGTCGCGGTCGAGGTCGGCCTGCTCGAGGACGCGGCCCGCGAGGCGCTGCGCGGCTACCGGCGCGCGCACCTCGAGGGGCTGCCGCGCGTGACGTGGAAGGTGGCGATGACGCTGGACGGCCGCGTGGCCGACCGCACGGGGCGCGCCCGCTGGATCACCGGGCCCGAGGCCCGCCGGGCCGGGCACCGGCTGCGCGCGCGGGCCGACGCGGTGCTGGTCGGCGCCGGCACCGCGCGGAGCGACGACCCGCGACTGACGGTGCGGCTGGGCGGGGCACACGGGCCGCAGCCGCTGCGGGTGGTGTGCGACTCGCGCCTGCGCCTGCCGACGACGCTGCGCCTGTTCCGCGCTCCGCTGGCGCGCGGCACGGTGGTGGCCTGCGGACCGCGGGCGAGCGCCACGCGGCAGCGCGCGCTCGAGGCGCGCGGGCTGACCGTCTGGCGGCTGCCGCTGGTCGGCGGCCGGGTCTCGCCGCGCGCGCTGGCGCGACGGCTGGCCGCGGCGGGCTGCCACGAGGTGCTGCTGGAGGGCGGCCCGACCCTGGGCACCGCCTGGCTCGAGGCCGGACTGGTCGAGCGCCTGGCGGTCTTCACCGCGCCGCTGGTGCTGGGCGCGACGGGACTGGCCTGGTGCGGCCCGCGGGTGCGGGACGGATTGGCCGGGGCGGCCCGCGGTCGCGTGGTGGCCTGCGGTCTGGCGGGCGAGGACACGTTCACCATGGTGGAGATCACCCCGTCGCCGGTTCGGCGGCGCCGGGGTTAGACGGAGGAGCGCAACGATGTTCACGGGAATCGTCGAGGAGATGGGCCGCGTCGAGCGCATCGAGGAGCGGGGCGGGGACGGGCCCGGGGCGCGGGCCGGCCGCCGCTTCTGGTTCTCGGCCGCGCGCGTGCTGGAGGACGCCGAGATCGGCAGCAGCATCGCGGTGAGCGGCGTCTGCCTGACGGTGGTGGCGCTGGAGCCGGGACGCTTCTGCATGGACGCGGTGCCGGAGACGCTGGATCGCACCATCCTCGGCGGGCTGCGGATCGGTGATCCGGTGAACCTGGAGCGGCCGCTCACCCTCGAGGAGCGCCTCGGCGGGCACCTGGTGCAGGGGCACGTGGACGGCGTCGGCGAGGTGCTGGCGGTACTGCCCGAGGGCGACGGCGTGCGCGTGACCATCGGCATCCCCGAACCGCTGCGGCGCTTCGTGGCCGAGAAGGGCTCGCTGGCGGTGGACGGGGTCAGCCTGACGGTGGCGCGGGCGGAGGCCGACCGCTGCGAGGTGGCGCTCATCCCGCACACGCTCGAGGTCACCACCTCGGGTCGTTACGCCGCGGGCACGCGGGTGAACCTCGAGGTGGACCTGCTGGCCCGCTACCTGGCCCGGCTGCTGGACGAGAGCGGGATCGCGGGAGGTGCGTCATGAAGCGGGCGACGACACGGCGGCAGACGGCGGCGAAGCCGGAGCGGACCGGGACCGCGCGCCGCAGCGCGACGGCGCGCGGCGATGTGAGCATCGGCGTCGAGGAGGCGGTGGCCCGCATCCGCGACGGCCGGATGGTCCTCGTGGTGGACGACGCGCACCGCGAGAACGAGGGCGACCTCATCTTCGCCGCCGAGAAGGCCACGCCGGAGATGGTGAACTTCGCCCTCACCCACGGGCGCGGCATCCTGTGCGCGCCGATGGAGCCGCAGGAGGCGGAGCGCGTCGGCCTGGAGCTGATGGTCGAGCACAACACGGCCAAGCACGGCACGCCGTTCACCGAGTCGGTGGACGCGCGGGTCGGCACCACCACCGGGACCTCGGCCTTCGACCGCGCCCGCACCCTGCGGGTGCTGGCCGATCCCCGCGCGCGCTCGCGCGACCTGGTGCGCCCGGGCCACGTCTTCCCGCTGCGCGCCGTGCCGGGCGGCGTGTTGCGTCGCGCCGGGCACACCGAGGCGGTCACCGATCTCTGCCGGCTGGCGGGGCTGCGCCCGGTGGGGGCGCTGTGCGAGGTGCTCACCGAGGACGGCCACATGATGCGGCTGGGCGAGCTGCAGCGCTACGCGCGCCGGCACGACCTGGGCATCCTCACCATCCAGCAGCTCATCGAGCACCGGCGCCACAAGGAGAAGCTGGTGCGGCGCGTGGTCTCGGTGCCGATGCCCGTGCCCGAGGGCGAGTTCCTGCTCCACCTCTACGAGAGCACGCTCGAGGGCGACCATCACCTGGCGCTGGTCTGCGGCCGCATCCCGCGCAACCGCCCGGTGCTGGTGCGGGTGCACTCGCAGTGCCTGACCGGCGACGTCTTCGGCTCGCAGCGTTGCGACTGCGGCGAGCAGATGCACGCCGCCCTGCGCGCGATCGCGCGGCGGGGCCAGGGCGTGTTCCTCTACCTGCGCCAGGAGGGTCGCGGCATCGGCCTGGCGAACAAGCTGCGCGCCTACGCCCTGCAGGACCAGGGGCTCGACACGGTGGAGGCCAACGTCAAGCTCGGCTTTGCCCCCGACCTGCGCGACTACGGCATCGGCGCGCAGATCCTCGCCGACCTCGGGGTGCGCCGCATCGAGCTGCTCACCAACAACCCGCGCAAGGTCGTGGGGCTCGAGGCCTACGGGTTGCGCATCGAGCGACGGGTGCCGATCCGCATGAAGCCGACCCGTTACAACCGGCGCTACCTGGCGACCAAGCGCGACAAGCTCGGCCACCTGCTCGGGCTGCACCTGGGGGAGACGTGAGCGGCCTGGAACGGGACGAGAACCTCGCGGCCGACGGTCTGCGCTTCGGCGTGGTGGCCGCCCGCTTCAACGAGGCGTACGTGCGGCGCCTGGTGGACGCCGCGCTGGCCACGCTGCGCGGGGGCGGTGCGACGGTGGACGCGGCGGTGGTGACCTGGGTGCCCGGTTCGCTCGAGCTGCCGCTGGCCGCGCGCTGGGCGGCGCTGGCGCCCGACGGTCGGCGGCGCTGCGACGCGGTGCTGGCCTTCGGTGTGATCCTGCGCGGCGAGACCGAGCACTTCCGCCTGGTCGCCGACCAGTGCGCGCGCGGGCTGCTCGACGTGACGCTGGCCACCGACGTGCCGGTGCTCAACGGTGTGCTGGCCTGCCACGACGTCGCCCAGGTCGAGGCGCGCCTCGGTGGGGCGGTGGGGCACACCGGGGTGTCCATCGCGCAGGCCGCCATCCGCATGGCGCGGCTGCGGGCGGAGCGGCCGTGAACGGGCCGCGACCGGCGTCGGCCGGGGACCGCCGGGGCAGCTCGGCGCGCCGCGTGGCGCGCGAGCTGGCCTTCCGGGTCGCCTACCAGCAGGACGTCACCGGCGACGAGTTCGCCGCCACCTGGGCGGCGGTGGGCGAGGGCGGCTCGTGGAGCGCCGACCAGCGCGAGCTGGTGGACGACGTGGTGGGACTGCTGGCGACGCGCGTCGCCGAGGTGGATGCGGTGCTGCGCGAGGCCTGCCCGCGCTGGCCGCTCGAGCGGCTCGCCGCCACCGACCGCGCGGTGCTGCGCGGCGCGGTGGCCGAGCTGATGGCGCGCCCGGGCACGCCGGTGCGCGTGGTGCTCGACGAGGCCATCGAGATCGCCCGGCGCTACGGCTCGGCGGAATCGGGCGGCTTCGTCAACGGCGTGCTCGACCAGGTGGCGCGGCGGCTGCGCCCGGGAGAGCTGTGATGCTGCGCGCCGTGGTCTCCGACGTGCACAGCAACCTCGAGGCGCTCGAGGCGGTGCTGGCCGACGTGGACCGCTCCGGCGCGGCCGAGCTGCTCTGTCTCGGGGACTTCGTCGGCTACGGGGCTTCGCCCAACGAGTGCCTGGACCGCCTGCGCCCGCGGCTGGCGGCGGCGGTGCTGGGCAACCACGACGTGGCGGTGTGCGGTCGCAGCCGGCTCGGCGACTTCACCTCGAACGCGGCCGAGGCCGCGCGCTGGACCGGGACGGTCCTGCGGCCGGAGCACCGCGAGTGGCTCGAGGCGCTGCCCTACGAGCGGCGCCACGGCGGCGCCCTGCTGGTGCACGCCTCGCCGGCCGAGCCGCGGGCCTGGCATTACGTGCTCTCGATCGAGGAGGCCCGGCTGGAATTCGACGGCTTCGCCGACGACTTGTGCTTGATCGGACACTCGCACTACCCCGGCGTGTTTCAACTGGACCCTCGCAGCGGCGAGGTGACCTACGATCGCGGCGGCGAGGTGAGGCTGACTCCCGGGAGGCGCCACCTGGTGAACGTGCCCAGCGTGGGGCAGCCGCGGGACGGCGACCCGCGCGCCGGCTACCTGCTGTGGGACGACGAGGCCGGCTGGGCGCGGCACGTCCGGGTGGACTACGATTTCGACGCGGCGCGCCGGCGCATCCTCGAGGCGGGGCTGCCACGCTTCCTCGGCGAGCGGTTGCAGTGGGGGGAATAGTGACGACGAGCGGACGGGAACCGCGGCGGGCCTCGACCCTGGAGCACTGGGAGTCGTACTGGAAGGGGCACGCCGATCTCGAGCGGACCTATTCGACCGGCGGACGGCTGGCGCGCGAGGTGCGGGCCGAGGGGCCGGTCGCCGGCCGGCGCGTGATGGAGGTGGGGGCCGGCTCGGGCCGCGACCTGCTGGCGCTGGCGCGCGACGGGGCGATCGGGGTGGTGCTCGACTACTCGCCGGCCTCGCTCGGGCTGGTGCGGCGGCAGGCGCGCGAACAGGGCGTGCCGGTGCTGCTGGTGCAGGCCGACGCGCTGCGCATGCCGTTCCGCGACGGGGCCTTCGATGTCGTCTTCCACCAGGGCCTGCTCGAGCACTTCCGCGACCCGATGCCGCTGCTGCGCGAGAACGCCCGCGTCACCGCGCGCGGCGGGCGGCTGGTCGTGGACGTGCCGCAGGCCATCCACCCCTACACCGCCATGAAGAAGACCCTGATCGCCCTCGACCGCTGGTTCGCCGGCTGGGAGACGCAGTTCACGCCCGGCGGCCTGGAGCGGCGGCTGGCCGCCTGCGGCCTGACCGTGCGTCGCACCTACGGCGAGTGGATGGTGCCCGGCCTCGGCTACCGCGTGCTGCGCGAGGTGCTGCGGCGGGGGCTGCACCTGTCGCTGCCGCTCGAGCCGCGCGGGCCGGCCTGGTGGAACCGGGGCTGGACCGCGCTGCGCGCGGGCCTGGCGCGCCGGCGCTGGGCGCTCTACACCTGCCACGTCATCGGCACGGTGGCCGAGAAGCCATGAGCGCGTCCCCACACCTGCTGGCCATCAACTTCCGCGATCCGGGCCATCCGGAGGCCGGCGGGGCCGAGTTGCACCTCGAGGAGATCCTGCTCGGGGCGCTGCGCCGCGGCTGGCGGGTGACCTGGCTGGCCTGCGGCTTCCCCGGCGGCGCGCCCGAGGCGGAGCACCGCGGGCTGCACGTGGTGCGGCGCGGCAACTGGTGGAACTTCAACCTGGTCGTGCCCGGCGTGCTGCGCCGCGAGTTCTCGCGCCCGGCGCCCGATCTGGTGGTGGAGGACGTCAACAAGGTCCCCTGCTTCACGCCCGCCTGGACCCCGGCGCCGGTCGCCGCCATCGTGCCGCACCTCTTCGGCGCCACCGCCTTCCTCGAGGCCTCGCCGCCGGTGGCCGCCTACGTCGTGGCGCTCGAGGCGCTGATCCCCCTCCTCTACCGGCGCTCGCGCTTCCTCGCCATCTCCGAGAGCACGCGCGACGACCTGGTGAAGCGCGGCATCGCCGCGCGGCGCATCGCCGTGGTGCACTGCGGCATGGACCACGCCGCCTACCGGCACGATCCGACGGTGGGCAAGAGCGCCGAGCCGACCATCGTCTTCGTCGGCCGGCTGCGCCGCTACAAGGGCGTGGACTGGGCGATGCGCGTGCTGCCGCGGGTGCGGGAGCGCGTGCCCGGCGCGCGGCTGGTGGTGGTCGGCGACGGTCCGTTCCGCCACGAGCTCGAGCGCGCGGCGGCGCGGCTGGGCGTGAGCGGGGCGGTCGAGTTCCGCGGCTTCCTGCCGGGGGCGGAGAAGGTGCGCGCCCTGCAGCAGGCGTGGGTGCTGCTGCAGCCGTCGCCCAAGGAGGGCTGGGGGCTGACCGTGGTCGAGGCGGGGGCGTGCGGCACCGCGGTCGTGGCGGCCGACAGTCCCGGCCTGCGCGACTCGGTGCGCCGCGACGAGACCGGTCTGCTCGTGCCCTACGGGGACGACGCCCGGCTGGCCGAGGCACTGGCGCGCGTGCTCGGCGACGCGGCGCTGCGCGGGCGGTTCGAGGCCGCCGGACGGGCCTGGGCGGCGCGCTTCACCTGGCCCGACTGCGCGCGGCGCTCCTGCGACGCGCTGCTGGGAACGGGGGAGGGCGCGTGAACGTGCCGGCCGGCCGGCGGGGCGGCAACTGGCGGACCGGCCTGCTGCTGGCCGCGAAGATGGCGATCAGCCTCGGGCTGATCAGCTTCCTCTTCACCCGCGTCCCGCTCGACGAGCTGCGCACCACCCTGCGCGCCGCCGACCTGCGCTGGATCGTCGGCTCGGCCCTGCTGCTGTTCGGCAGCAACGTCATCGGGGCCTGGCAGTGGCAGGGGCTGCTGCGCGGGGCCGACATCAACATCCCGTTCTGGAAGGTGCTGAGCTACTACCACGTCGGTCTCTTCTTCAACAACTTCCTGCCCGCCAACGTCGGCGGCGACGTGGCCCGCGTGCTCGACGCCTCGCGCTACGGGGCCACCCGCGCCACCGCCTTCTCCACCGTGCTGATGGACCGGCTCATCGGCACGGTGGCGCTGGCCGGGCTGGCGCTGGTGACGACCCTGCCGGCGGTGAACCACCTCCACCTGACGATGGTCTACCTGGCGCTGGTCGCCTTCTTCGCCGTCAGCGTCGGCATGGTGTGGGCGGTCTTCCACCCGGCGGTGCTGCCGGCGCTGGAGCGGCTGCTGGCGCGCGTCGGACTGGGGGGCTTCCAGCCCGCGCTGGACGACCTGGCGGCGCGGCTGCAGGGGTTCCGCGACCAGCGGGGGCTGTTCCTGCGGCTGCTGGCGG
>CAYNPF010000042.1:0-14652 GCA_964398895.1 uncultured bacterium | reverse complement strand
GTCGGCGTCGCCGCGCGCCAGCGCGCCGAGCCAGGCCTGCTCGGGCAGGTGGTGCAGCCCGTGCAGCTCCGGCCACCAGACGCCGGCGCCGATCGCCGCGTCCACCTGCTCGGACAGCCCCGGCCGATCCCAGCGCGAGGGCAGCGCCGGGCTCTCCAGCAACGGCACCGCCGCGGGCGGCCCCGCCTCGCGGGCCAGACGATCGAAGTCGGGAGCGGCGACGATGGTGTTGGCCTGCCAGACCGGCGGGGCCCCGTCGGCGCCGCGGAACTCGAGCAGCGTCTCGCAGAGCGCCTGCACGTCGGCTGCGCTCTCGAGCGTCGAGCGGCCGTAGGCGCGGCCGGGAGAGCTGCGGTAGGCCGGAGTGTCGGCCAGCGCTCGCCAGGCCTCGTCATCCGCCGACCAGGCGCACAGGCCCCAGTCGTCGCTCTCGAGGACCACGGCCCGCAGGCGGGCCCAGTCGGTTCTCACGCGCCGCGACCCCTCATGGATGGGCACGGACTATAGCATGTGCCCGGCGACGCCGGGCCCGCTCTCAGCGGGCCTCCAGCGCGGCCAGACCGTCCTCGAGCGCGGCCGCCAGCTCCGCCAGCCGGCGGTCGAAGAAGTGGCTCGCCCCCTCCACCATGCGCAACTCGCAGGGCGGGGCCCAGCCCGGCAGCGCCGCCGCGAGATCGGCCGGCAGGCAGACCTCGTCCCGCTCGCCCTGCACGACGAGCTTGGGCGTGGCCAGCCGCTCCAGCGCCGAGAAGTCGGAGACCGCCACCGGCGGTCCGATCAGCACCAGGGTGCCGACGGCCGGCTCCCCCGCGGCCAGGCGGGCGGCCACCCACGAGCCGAAGGAGAACCCGGCCACGATCAGCGGCACGTCGCGCACGCGCTCCCGCAGCCAGGCCAGTGCGGCCCGCGCGTCCTCCAGCTCGCCCGTGCCGTGATCGAAGCTCCCGGCGCTGCGGCCCACGCCGCGGAAGTTGAAGCGCAGCGTCGTGGCCCCGCGCGCGTGCAGCACGGCGGCGACGCGGTGCACGACCTTGTTGTCCAGGGTGCCGCCGTAGAGCGGGTGCGGGTGACAGACGAGGGCCGCGGCGCGCGGCGCGCCACCGTCGCATTCCTGCAGGAGCGCTTCGAGGGGACCGGCGGGCCCGGGCAGATTGACAGCCACCAGGCGCGAGGCGCCGGGACAGCTCATCGCCGGCGCGCGGGCTTGAAGCGGGCGCGCAGGCGCCCGGCCAGGTCGGGATCGGGGGTGGCGAAGTTGAGGCCGTCGCCGTCCCCCATCGCCAGCAGGCAGCTCGTCTCGAGCATCCAGTCCTCCAGCCCCAGCGGGGTGGCCTCGCTGAAGTCGGCGAGGTCGCTGGTGATGCGCGACGGGAAGGCCTCGAACTCGTCGTTCCACTCGGTGCACAGGTAGACTTCGTCGAAGCCGTTGAAGAGCCCGATGGAGGCGAACTGGTCCAGCTCGCCGGGCGGCAGCAGCAGCACGCCGCGATGCTCGATGCAGCGGATCCCCTCGGCCCGCAGCCGGCGGCGCACCGCCGGCCATTCGCCGGGCCGGTCGGTGCTGTCGAGCACCGGGATGGCGGCCAGCTCGAACGTCGGGAGCATCTCGAGCCCGGCATCGAGCACGTCCGACACCGTGCCCAGCAGGCAACCGAAGTGGATCTTCTCGCTCACGTCGGCAGTGTACGTCGGGGTCCCCCCGCCGGCCAAGCCGGCCGCGCGTCGGCGAGCGGCGGGCGACGCACGTCACCGCGGCGGCTCGCCCCTCTCGCCGCGCCGGGAACGGATGGTGAGCACGGAACACGAGACGCGATGCCTCAACCCGCTCACCGTCGAGCCGAGGAACACGTCGCCCAGCCAGCCGTGCCCGTGCGAGCCGGTGACCAGCAGATCGGCGCCCCATTCCCCGACCAGGCGCGTCAGCTCGCTCTTCACGTCACCGTTGCCGAGCGCCACCGAGGCGCTCACGCCCGTCGCGCGCAGCCGTTCGGCGAGCTGCTCCAGCACGGCGAGGTCCTCGCGCGATTCCTCGTCGGAGCTCTCGTTGCCCAGGTAGCGGCTGGCCGCGCTCTCGGCCACGTGCATCAGCCGCACCTCGGCGCCCTCGGGCAGCGCCATGCCCTGCACGTGCTCCAGCACCGCCGGGTCGGCCCAGCCCAGCTCCAGCGCCACGGCGACGCGCCGCGGACCCTCCCCTGCCGGCAGCCGGGCGGCGCGGGCGCGACCGGCGAAGCGCGGCGGCACGGGCAGGCGCAGCTCCGGCAGCGGCGCCAGCCGCAGCCGTCGCGCCAGCGGCGTGAACGCCACGGCCGCGAGCAGCAGCCCCACCAGCCCGATTCCCGGCAGCACCAGCCAGGTCAGCCACCACGCCCCGCCGGTCGCGACCCGGGCCGCGGCGATCGTATCGGCGACCAGCTTGGCGTTCAGCCCGACGATGATCGCCGTCGCCAGGCCGGCCAGCGCTGCGAGCCATGGCGGGTTCACGAACTCGCCCATGTGCTCGCGCCGGCAGGTGAAGGTGACCAGCGGGATCACGGCGAAGGACAGTTGCAGGCTCAGCACCACCTGCGAGAACACCAGCAGCGAGTCCACCTCGCCCTCGCCGCGCAGCGCCAGCACCAGCGCCGCCGGCACGATGGCCAGCAGCCGGCTGACCAGCCGCCGCAGCCACGGCTGCAGCCGCAGTCGCACGAAGCCCTCCATCACCACCTGCCCGGCGATCGTGCCGGTAATCGTGCTCGACTGCCCCGAGGCCAGCAGCGCGACGGCGAAGAGGACCGAGGCCAGCCCGCTGCCCAGCAGCGGCGCCAGCAGCCGGTGGGCGTCCTCGATCCGCGCCACCTCGTGGTGGCCGCTGAAGTGGAAGGCCGCGGCCGAGACCACCAGGATCGCGGCGTTGACGAGGAAGGCGACGTTGAGCGCCACCGCCGAGTCCACCAGATTGAGCCGCGTCGCCTGGCGCTTGCCGGCGGTGGACTTCGCCACCACGCGGCTCTGCACCAGCGCGCTGTGCAGGTAGAGGTTGTGCGGCATCACCGTCGCGCCGAGGATGCCGATGGCCAGGTAGAGCGACTCGCCGTGCAGCCCCAGCACCGACCAGCCCCCGTCCGGCAGGCGGGCGAACAGGCTGGCGCGGCCGTCGTCGCCGCGCGGCACGAAGGCGGACAGCAGCGGACCCAGCGCCGGCCGCGACAGCGCCAGCTCGTAGGCGAAGGCCGCGCCCATGGTGGCGATGAGCACCAGGACGACCGCCTCCAGCCGCCGCATGCCCAGCCGCTGCAGCCCGAGCAGCAGCAGCACGTCCGCCGCGGTCAGCACCACGCCGAGGAGCAGCGGCAGGTGGAAGAGCAGCTTGAGCGCGATCGCCGCCCCCAGCACCTCGGCCAGGTCGCAGGCCACGATCGCCACCTCGGCCAGCAGCCAGAGCGGCACCACCAGCGAGCGCGGGTAGTAGTCCCGGCACTCCTGCGCCAGATCCTTGCCGGTCACCACGCCGAGCCGGGCCGCCAGCGTCTGCAGGAGCACGGCCATCAGGTTGCTGACCAGCAGCACCCAGATCAGCCGGTAGCCGAAGCGCGCGCCGCCGGCCAGGTCCGTGGCCCAGTTGCCCGGGTCCATGTAGCCGACGCTCACCAGATAGGCGGGACCGGAGAAGGCGAGCAGCCGGCGCAGCCAGCCGCGGCCGGCCGGCACGGCGACGGAACCGTGGATCTGCGGCAGAGAGGGCGGGGCGGGCTCGGTCGTCACGGTTCCTCCGGTCGGCGGCCTGTCGCGTGCGGCTCCGGGCGGAGCCTAGCCGGGACTGTTCATGAACCGCAAGCCGAGGCTGCGAGAGGACCGCGGGATGAGAGGTTCTGTGGCCGGCCGCGACACGGCCGGAAACGGCACCGCGGACCCGGACCGAAGTCCGGATCCGCGGCTCGGGGCCCCGGAGCGAGCGGGGTCAGTCGGCCCGCGTCGGGCTCGTCGCCCGGCCGGCCGCGTCGTCGAAGCTCTCGGGCATGCGCTCGGCGTGCAATGCGCTGCCGGCGAGCCAGCCCAGCCGACCGGGACGCAGCGAGAGGGTGAGGCGGTGCTGCCCGTCCCCGGCGCCCGGAATGACGTAGCCGTAGTCGAGCCACAGGCCACGCAGGCCGGCGCCCAGCCCGAAGGTGGGGCCGCTCTCGGCCAGCTCATCGGGAGCGTCCAGTTCCTTGCGGTAGCCGGCGCGCAGCGCCACCAGCCCGTGCCAGCGCCATTCGGCGCCGACGCGCACGTCGTCGTAGTAGGCGCGCGGGAAGTTGGCGTCGAGGGCCAGGCGCAGCCCCGTGAGCGGCACGTCCACCGCCGCGCCCACGCCCACGTTCATGGGCATGTCGTAGCGGTGCCCGGAGTAGTCCATGCCGCCGCCCAGATTGGTGACCGCCACGCCGGCCCCGAACCAGGCCACGCGGAACTGCGCGCCCGCGTCCATCGTGTAGCCGGTGCCGCTCACCGTGCCGAGCTTCTCCCCCACGTACTTGCCGCCGACACCGAGGGTGACGAACGGGCCGACCGGGTGGGCCAGGTGCAGGCCGAACGCCATGCTGGAGACGTCGAAGCTCCCGGTGGCCTGGTTGAACTCGTCGCGGCCCTCGAAGCTGCCCTCGCTCTGGTAGAGCCCGTCGAGCGCCCAGCGCAGGGAGGAGTGACCGAGCCGGCCGCCGACGCCGACCCACTCCTGCGCCACCTGATCCTCCAGCCCGGCGTGGGCGACGGTGATCTGCGTTTCGTCCATCCAGCCCAGCGCCGCCGGGTTCCACGGCACGGCGTCGAGGTCGCCGCCGAGGCCGAGCGTCGCCCCGCCGCGCCCCAGCACGCCGGCGCCGGTGCCGACGCTGAGGAAGCCCGCCGCCGTCGTTCCGGCGTCGTCGCCGCCAGCGAGCGCCGTCCGTGGCAGGCCGAGGAGGAGCAACGTGGCGAGCGCCGCCATCACGGTCCAGCCGCGTCGCGGGCGCACGTGAGCCCGGTCCCAGACGCTCACGGCACCCTCACCAGGCGCGTGCTCAACCGCACATCGCCCGCGACCAGCCAGCCACGATACGCGCCCGGGGCCACCACGCGCCCCGCTTCGTTCCTGCCGTCCCATTCGACCTCCTGATACCCGGCACCGAGCCGACCCAGGTCGAGCCGGCGCACGAGATGTCCACCCGTATCCACGACGTCCAGGCGCGCCGTTCCCGCCGCCTCGAGGACCACCGGGAAGGTCACCGACTGGTCCGTGCGGCTCGGGTTCGGATAGGGCGGCGCGACGTGCCAGACCAGCGCCACCGCCGCGCCGGTCTCGAGTCCCGCCACGGCCGCGCTCTGCGCACTCTCGTTGCCGCTCCCGTCCGAGGCGGTCACGCGGTACCAGAGCGAGGTCGCCCCGCTGGGCACGGCGTCGTCCTGGTACTCGGTGGCCGAGAGCAGCGTGGCGTTGAGCCGCGTGTAGGGACCGCCCTGGGCGGTCGCCCGGAAGACGGAGTAGCCGGCGAGATCGGGAGCCGTGCTCGGCGACCACGCCAGGTGGATGCCGTCGCCGCTCACCCCGGCGGTCAGCCCGGTGGGGACCGGCGGGGGCGTCTCGTCGAGGACGCCGTCCCAGCGCACGACGTTCGAGACGTCCGACCAGTTGCCGGCATCGTCGCGCACGCGCAACGCGAAGTAGTAGGTGGTGCCGTGGGCCAGCCCGCGCACCACCACCGACTGGGCCGTGCCGCTGGCGGCCGGCGCGGGCAGGTCCGTCAGCGCCGTGGCCGAGGTCCAGTTCGCCGCGGTGATGGCGGCGCTCGACATGCGCAGGTCGTAGAGCGCCGCCGTTCCGACCGCGCCGTCGTCGCCGGTCGCGGTCCAGTGCAGGGTCAGGCTGTCGGTCCCGGCCTCCTGCGCCCGCGCCAGCGCCGGCCCCAGCAGCAGCAGCCCGAGGGCGGCGGTGGGCAGCGCCCAGCGGCCCCAGCGCGCGCGGAGCCCGCGCCGGACGCGGGTCGCGCGACGGGACTCGAGCGCACTGCCGAGACCGCGATGGCTCACAGGAGCACCTCGCGCAGCGGCGTGGCGAGGTCCATGTGCAGCGTGGTCCAGACGAAGAGCGCCGCCAGGTTCTTGATCGAGGCCGGCGCCATCGTGTCGGTGGTGGTGGCACTGGGCACGTTGGAGAGCGCCGAGACGTTGCCCGAATCGTCGGTGACGCGCAGGGCGAAGTGGTAGGTGACCTGGCGGCTCAGGCCGCGCACCGTCACGCTCTGGGCCGTGCCCGACGCCGCCGGCGTGGGCGCCCCGGAGACCAGCGTCGCGCTGGAGAAGTTGGCGGCGGTGATGACCGCGGTCGAGTAGCGGATCTCGTACGAGGTGGCCGTGCCGGTCAGGCTGTCGTCGCCCACCGCCGTCCAGCCGAGGGTCGCGCTGGTGTCGGTGACGGCGTTGACGGCGAGCGCCGGCGGCGCCGGACGCAGCGTGTCGGGCGCGGCACCGGTCGCCTTCGAGATCACGTTCGAGATCAGCGACCAGTTGCCGGCATCGTCGGCGGTCTTGATCGCGAAGTAATAGGTGGTGGCCGGCGACAGGCCGGTCACGGTCGCGGTCTCGGTCGTGCCCGGGGCGTGCGGCGCGGCCATGCCGGTCACGCGCGTCGCGCTGGAGAAGTTGGCGGCGGTGATGGTCGCGGTCGCGTAGCGCAGGTCGTACTGCGTGGCCGTGCCGGTCAGGCTGTCGTCGCCGGGAGCGGTCCAGGTCAGCGAGAGACTGTTCCAGGCGGACTGCGCGTGGGCGACGGCGGGCAGGGTGCCAAGGAGCATCAGGCAGAGGGCGGCGGTTGCGTAGCGACGATGCGTCATCAGGTCCTCCGGCGCTCCCGCTCCCGGAAATCGGTCTCCGGAGCGGAGCACCTTCCGCGGTGCGATCCTGTGGGGCTCGTTGCGGAGAAAGGCGGAGGGCTCGGGGGCCGTCCTTCCCAGCCGGCCGGCGCGTTCACCCGTGGTGCGGATTCGGCGATGGCCGCGCGCGACTCAGCACGGAGCGTGCCCCGCGGTCGCGCCGCGGCGAGGGCGGCGCAGCGCGTCGAAGCCCGCGTCGCGGACGGCGTTACAACGGCCGTTGCATCTCGCGATGGCGGGCTGATGCGTGTGCAGCGGTTGGAAACTGCATCCCGGGCACCGGGAGGCCTCGCGTCCTGCAACGTCCGGGCGGCTCCGCGGCGCGGCACCGTCGCGGGCCGGCTCGGAGTCCGCCGCGGGCACATCCGCGGACGGCCGCCGACGGGCCCGGGCCGCACCGGGTGTCGGGAACTGGGTCAGTTTTCCCGACGCGAGGCACCGGGAGGCCCGTTCGAGCGGGTCAGGGCGACCGTTGACACCCGACTTGCCACCCCCCTATCCTCCGTTGTCGCTGAGGGTTCATGAATTCGGCCTGGTGCCGGGGCGAGATCTCCGCCGGCGGGGAACAGTCCATGCGTCCCCGCTCGGCGGGGGGCCCGTGTCCCGGCGTCGCTTTCACTCCGACGACGGATGCGGGCCGGCATCCAATGTGGTCCGAATCGCTCCCGGCAAGACCATGGCGAGGGAAGTGCCACCCGTGACCGAACGTGCATCCCAGCCGCTGCAGCGGGACGGCCTGCTCGAACAGGCCGTGAGGCTCGGCGCGTCCGACCTGATCATCACGGCCGGGCAGCCGGTCATGGTCTCGGTCGCCGGCGCGCTCCAGCCGCTGCCCGGCAGCGAGCCGCTCACCGCGATGGCCTCTCGCCGGCTGGCCGAGAGCTTCCTCAACCCCGCGCTGCTGGAACGCTTCGAGCGCGACCTCGACCTGGACACCCGCTTCTTCCTGCCCGGGCTGGCGCACTTCCGCGTCAACCTCTTCATCCAGCGCGGCCACTGGGGCGCGGCGGTGCGCATCATCCCGCTGCGCATCCCCCTGCCGGCCGAGATCGGGCTGGCACCGCACGTGGTCAACCACGTGCTGGGGATCACGCGGGGCCTCGTGCTGGTGACCGGCCCCACCGGGGCGGGCAAGTCCACGACCATCGCCTCGCTGCTCGAGCAGCTCAACCAGCACGGACCGCGGCGCCACGTGGTGACCGTCGAGGACCCGATCGAGTTCGTCTTCGAGCCGAAGAACGCGGTGTTCGAGCAGCGCGAGGTCGGGACCGACACGCGCAGCTACGCGCGCGGCCTGCGCGGGGCGCTGCGCCAGATGCCGAACGTGATCTTCGTCGGCGAGATGCGCGACCTCACCAGCATGGCCATCGCCCTGTCGGCGGCCGAGACCGGCAACCTGGTCATCTCGACGATGGCCACCCAGGGCGCGGCCCAGACGGTGACGCGCATCATCGACTCCTTCCCGCCGCACCAGCAGTCGCAGGTCCGCTCGCAGCTCGCGCTCTCGCTGCGCGCGGTCATCTCGCAGGTGCTGCTGCCGCGGGCCGACGGCCACGGCCGGGTGGCGGCGCGCGAGATCCTGTTCGTCAACCCGGCGATCGCCAACCTGATCCGCGAGGACAAGGTGCACCAGGTCCCCAACGCGATCGCCACCGGCGGCCGCGAGGACATGGTCTCGCTCGACGACGCGCTCGCCGACCTGGTGGATCGCGGGACCATCAGCTTCGAGTCGGCCTACCCCTTCTTCGAGGACGCGGACAAGCGTGCGGCGCTGCAGAAGCGCTACTACCGCCTGGCCACCGTTCCCGAGGCCGGTGTCCGGAGGGCGTGACATGAGCCTCTCGTTCCGTCTCTCGACGCGACGCTTCGGCGAACTGCTGATCGAGCGCGGCTGGGTCACGTCCGACCAGTTGGCCGACGCGCTGCACGCGCGCCAGGACCCGCGCGAGCGGCTGGGCCAGACGCTGGTGCGCCTCGGCCTGCTCAAGGAGCGCGACGTCACCGAGCTGCTCGGCGAGCAGTTCTCGTTGACCGTGGTGGACGCCCAGCACCTGGCCCAGGCCGACCCGGCGGCGGTGCAGCTCGTGCCCGAGCACCTCGCCCGGCAGGCCCTGCTGCTGGCGCTCCGGCGCGACGGCGACACGCTGGACGTGGCGGTCGGCGACCCGCTCGACGTGGTCTCGCTCGACCACCTCCGCGCCCTGACCGGCTGCACGCTGCGCGTCTGCCTCGCCCGGCCCACCGAGGCGCGCGAGGCGATTGACAACTTCTACCAGGAGATCCGCGCCTCCGAGAACCTCGGCGAGATCCTCGACACGCTCGACCTGTCGGCGACCAGCGAGGAGGAGGACGTGGACCTCGCCGCCCTGCGCCAGCAGGTCGAGGACGCGCCGGTCGTGCGCCTGGTGAACCTGATGCTGGCCGAGGCCATTGACGCGCGGGCCAGCGACATCCACGTCGAGCCGCTGCGCGACCGCATCACCGTGCGCTTCCGCATTGACGGCGCGCTGCACGAGGTGATGAAGCCGCCCAAGAACCTGCAGATGGCCATCGTCTCGCGCATCAAGGTGCTGGCCGACCTCGACATCGCCGTGCGCCTGCTGCCGCAGGACGGGCGCCTGACCGTGCACCTGCCCGATCGCGAGGTGGACATCCGCGTCTCGACCCTGCCCACCGCCTTCGGCGAGAAGGTCGTGCTGCGCCTGTTCGACAAGAAGGCGTTCACGCGCGAGATCGAGAACCTCGGCCTGGACGGCACCGCGCTCGAGGCCTTCCGCCGCGCCGTCCACCTGCCCTACGGCATGATCCTGGTCTCGGGCCCGACCGGCAGCGGCAAGACGACCACGCTCTACGCGGCGCTGGGCGAGATCAAGACCGTCTCGAAGAACCTGATCTCGGTCGAGGACCCGATCGAGTACCACATCGAGACCGTCAACCAGGTGCACGCGAACCACAAGGTCGGCATGACCTTCGCCCGGGCGCTGCGCTCGATCCTGCGCCAGGACCCCGACGTCATCATGGTCGGCGAGATCCGCGACGCCGAGACCGCCGACATCGCCGTGAAGAGCGCGCTCACCGGCCACCTGGTGCTGTCGAGCGTGCACGCCAACGACGCCCCCGGCACGGTGACCCGCCTGATCGACATGGGCGTGCCGCGCTACCTGGTGGGCTCGGCGGTGGGCCTGGTCATGGCGCAGCGCCTGGTGCGCCGCGTCTGCGAGCGCTGCAAGGAGAGCTACATCGCCGATCCCGAGCAGCTCGCCCCGCTCGGCGACGACGCCGCCCTGCTGACCGGCCGGCGCCTGTGGCGCGGCCGCGGCTGCATGGCCTGCAAGCAGACCGGCTACCTGGGTCGCACCGCGTTGTTCGAGGTGCTCGAGATCACGCGCGGCGTGCGCCGCCTCGTGCTCGACGGCCTCAACGAAGACCAGATCAAGCAGCATGCGATCAGCGACGGACTGGTGACCCTGCGCAAGAGCGGCATCCGCAAGGTGCTCGACGGCGTGACCACCATCGAGGAGATCCGCCGCGCCACGCTGGCGGACCACGACTGATGCCCAGCTACTACTACCGCGCCCGCGACCTGGACGGCCGCCCCCACGAGGGGGTCGAGGTGGCCACGTCGGAGGAGGACGTGCTGCGCATCCTCGAGGACGCGCGGCTGGTGCCGGTCTCCATCGAGCTCCGGGCCGGCGACGCGGCCACCCCGCGCCTGACCCTCGCCGCCCAGTGGCGCCTGCTGGTGCACCGCTGGCGGGGCGCGGTCAAACCCGGCTCGGTGGCGCTGTTCGCGCGCCAGCTCTCGACCATGGTGGGCGCCGGCCTGCCCCTGGTGCGGGCGCTGCGCTCGATCGCCCGCGACCACGAGGACCGGCACCTGGCCGTCATCCTCGAGAACGTGGCCGACGACGTGCAGAAGGGCGACACCCTGGCCACCGCGCTGATGCGGCACCCGCAGGCCTTCGACGAGGTGTTCGTGAGCCTGGTGAACACCGGCGAGGTGAGCGGCACGCTCGACCAGATCCTCGAGCAGACCGCCACCTACCTCGAGCGGGCCGAGGAGCTGCGCCTGAAGGTCGAGGCGGCGCTGCGCTACCCGACCTTCGTGCTCATCTTCTCGCTGCTGGTCATGCTGGGAATGCTGCTGTGGGTGATTCCGCGCTTCTCCGACATCTACGGCCGCTTCAAGGTGCCGCTGCCCTGGCCGACGCAGGTACTGCTCACCGTCAGCCAAGCCATCACGCAGCACCTGCCGGTCACGCTGCTCGTCGCGATCGCCGCGACCCTCGTGGTCTGGAACGTCGTCCGCACCGACGCCGGGCGGTTGTGGGTGGACCGTGCCAAGTTCGGCATGCCCGTCTTCGGGCCGCTGATCCGCATGTACGCCATGACCAAGCTGGCGCGCACGCTGGGCATGCTCACGGCCAGTGGCACGCAGATCCTCTACGCGCTCAAGGTGCTGCGACCGGTGCCGGGCAACCGGGTGCTCGAGCAGGGTATCGAGCACGTCCGCTCGCGCGTTGAACAGGGCAGCTCGCTCTCGACCGCCATGACCGACGCCGGAGTGTTCCCGGAGATGCTCGTGCAGATGACCGCCACGGGCGAGGAGACGGGCCAGCTCGACAACATGTTGAAGCGCACCGCCGACTTCTACGAGCAGCGCGTGTCGGCGGCGGTGCAGGGACTCAGCTCACTGGTGGAGCCGATCGCGATCGTCATCCTCGGCGCGGTCGTCGGCATCATGCTGATCGCGCTCTACCTGCCGGTGTTCAGCCTCGGCCAGGCCATGCGTCAGGGCCTGCTGGGGCACTAGTCGGATTCGGGAACCGGGAAGCCCGGATCGAGGGACCGTCCGCCGGATGCACCGGCGAACGGAGGTTGCAGCACTCGCGGCACGGCGACGCCGGCCGCCCATGCGTCGTTCGTCGGAGCCAGCAACCACGAGGAGAGGCAGTCATGCACAGGAACCAGAAGGGCTTCACCCTGATGGAGTTGATGGTGGTCATCGTGATCGTGGCCATCCTCGCCGCGGTCGCGGTGCCGCTCTACATTAACTACGTCAAGGATGCGCAGCGCACCGATGCCAAGGCCGCCATCGGCGCCATCATCACGGCCCAGCAGGCCCATTTCCTGAAGTGCCCGCCGGGGCAGACGCCGACGTTCGCGAACGACATCACCACATTGGTGAGCGACGGCCTCCTCGACCAGGGTTTCCAAGCGGACGTGGAGAAGCGCTGGAACCTCACCCTGACCGGCGGGACGGACCAGTACACCATCAAGGCAACGGGCGTCCACGATTCGCTCTCGGTCTCCTATGAGTACCATCGGGAGAGCGGAGGCGAATGGAAGTAGCAGCCACACCATGACCACCTCGCACAGAGCGGTACAGGGCGAGCGCGGCGTCGGGCTGATGGAGGTGATCGTCGCGACGATCATCGCCGTGATCGCGATCGTAGCGCTCGCCTACACGTTCGGGATGGGCCGCGGCCTCGTGAACCGCTACGAGAACGCCCGGGTCGCCCTGGCTGCAGCCCAGAGCCGGATGGAGAGACTGAGCGCCGAGTCACCCACCTCGGTCGATCTCCAGATGCCGACACTCCCGAGCACGACGCATGGACCGTTCCCCGTGCAGGTGGACGGCAGGACTGTTGCCTACGAATCGTGGACGATCGCGGCGTACGACGACCCGGCGAATGGGCCCGGTGGCACGGACCTGAAGCAGGTGACTGTTACGGTCTCATGGGGCAGTCAGGGCCCGAGTGAGCGGGTCTCGCTTGCCCGCCTGTTCCCCCTCTACTGATCACCATGGCACGCCACGGTTCCCGCGGCATCACGCTGATCGAGGTCACGATCGTGAGCGCCCTCGCCATGCTGGTCGTGCTGGGCATGATCGGCTTCTACATCAGCTCGCAGTCGTCGTGGATGGCCGGCTCGTCGCAGGCGATCGCGCAGCGCGACGCCACACTGCTGATCGAGGCGATCTCCGACAGCGTGAGAGCGGCGGCACACGCCGAAGTGAATCGGGCCGACTCGCTCCACCACACCCTCATCCTCCGCGACGCCGCACAGACCGAGTTCTGGCGCTTCTGGTGGGACGGGAACGACCACCGCATCCACCAGGGCCCCGGGGTCAGCCAGGACCGCGGACCGGTCGTCAACTCACCGGTGACGCGTTTCCAGCTCGACACGCTCACGCGCCTGGTGGCCATCCGGCTGGTCGAGCTGCAGGCGGACGACGGCCAAGCCGTGCGTATCGCCTCGGCCGCCGCACTGTACAACCGGCGGGCAACACCGTGAGCGCCCACCCCTCACCCGCGCGCTCCCGCGAGGCCGGGTTCGTCCTCATCGGCGTCATCATCTTCGTGCTGGCGCTGACCATCATCGGCATCTCGCTGTTCAGCCTCTCGAGCTACGAGGCCCAGTTCCTGCAGCGCTCGCAGAACGGCGAGCAGGCCTTCCAGTCGGCGCTGGGCGGCATCGAGCGGGCGAGGTTCATCCTGTCCTCAACGTCGCAGTTGGAGGACGTCCCCCGCTTCATGTCCTCTTCCTCTAGTCAGTGGAACGTGGTCTCGGCCTCCGCCGGCCAGATCCACGGCTCGGACACCATCCGAGTTGGTTCGGTGGATTGGGACGATCCAGACCAGGGGGTCGTCCTCAGGGTGACGGCGCGCGTGAACGACCAGCAGCGCACGGTGACTGCAACGTTCGCGCCCCGCGAGGCCCCCAGCTACTACCGCCAGCTCTTCACCACCAGCGGGCGCGTCACGGTGGACGCGCCGCGAAGCACCTGGGCGTGGCTTCCCGCCCTGCCCACCATCGACTTGGGCGGACCGGTCTGGCAGGGAACCGTCGAGAGCTCCGCGGACACCGCCTGGGCGCAAACCACAAGCTGGATGTGGAATCGGCGACTGCGGTCATGGTGGCCAGACCGTCGCCTCATGTCCGGCGGGGTGGCGGAACCGGACCTGACCACATATTTCGCCAGTCATGCACCGACGGCCGCACTGCCGGCCGGGTATTCACGAGACCCTGAACCAGCCGACGTGAACCGCTACTTCCTCAACGCCGACCCTGACGTCCCCACGTACTACAGGACTCCGACGGCCTTCGATGCAGGCCAGTGTCTCTACGACATGTGCGACGGAGCCGTGATCACCGTTTCCGGCCGGGGCTGCGTCGTGTGGGAGCTGCCTGCTGGGGTGCACTTCCTGAACCCACCGTTCTTCCGCACCGACCACGGGGGTGGGCACTTCCGCGACGATTGCTGTCTTGTCATCGTGGCCGGCGCCGACCCCGCGGAACCGACGAATCCCGGCATCTTCTTCGAAGGCGGATTTCAGTCGGACATCCCCATCATCTTCGTCTCGAATGTCGGCGTGGGCATCCAGCACATCAACAACCCGGGGTTCATCGACCAGGCCGGCTTCTCGACCGAGGCGGACGAGATCAGTGTCTTTGCTCGCGACGTCCACCTGCTGGGTCCGCGCAGCGGTACTCTGGACAACCTGAGCATGTCGTTGAGACACCCGGTTGCAGGCAGCCTCGACCGAGTCTGGATCCCCTACCTGGCCGAGCACGAGGGACTCCCCAACCTGACCTCGGCGAGCGACCACGAACTGATGCTGAGACAGGGCACTTGGCGAGCGAGCACCCCGTAGCCTATAACTTGGCCCCATGAGAGCCGGCTGGGTGACACGCGCGTGGGCGGGGCTCGACCTCGGGGCTTACAGCGTCAAGCTGCTGGCGCTGCAACCCGGGGTCGGAGTGCCCCGCATCGCCG
>CAYNPF010000041.1:0-14690 GCA_964398895.1 uncultured bacterium | reverse complement strand
ACCGAAGAGCGTCACGTCGAGCATGTGCGACGCCGAGGTCAGCGGGTGCCAGTTGGCGGCGTGGGGCTCGCGCAGCGCCCAGGCGAGGCTCGCCCAGGTGAGGCCGCCGGCGACGTGGGGCTCGCGGGTGACGTAGGCGGGATCGTCGAGCATCACCCAGCCGTTGCGCAGCGCGCCGGCGAAGGCCGCGAGCGTGGCCGCGGCCAGCAGCGCGAGGATGAGCGCGCGAAGGCCGGCAGGGGGAGACGCCGCGGATGGGACCGGCGTCGCGCTCCGGGGATCGGCCCCACCGCGGACGGATCGGGAACGGGAGTGCGTCATCGCCACCATGCTACACGTCGGCCCCGGCCGGCGGCCATGCCGCCCTCCGGGGCCGTCCGTGCGAGCGCGGTCCGCGCCGGCGTTACTGGAGGCGGATCAGCCGCTGCGAGAGCACGCGACCGCCGGCCGCCAGGCGCGCGAAGTAGAGCCCCGACGGCGCCGGGCCGAGCGTCGTGGCACCGCTCCAGGCGACGCGATGCGTCCCCGCCGGCATCACGCCCTCGACCAGCACGGCGACCTCGCGGCCCTGCAGATCCACGATGCTGAGCCGCGCCGGCATCTCGCGCGGCAGCGAGTAGGCGATCTCGCCCGTGCCCCGCATCGGGCTCGGCCGCGGCGCCGCCAGCGCCAGCGGGTGCGAGGTCGCGTCCTCCACCGCGGTGGCGGTCGCGAAGGTCGCGGTCACCGCGTGGTCGGCGTACATCGCCAGGGTGAGCGGGTTGGCACTGCTCGTGGTGTCGCCGCTCCAGCCGGTGAAGGCGGAGCCCGCGCCCGGCACCGCGTGCAGCGTCACCGTCGCGCCGTGCTGGTAGGCGGTGCGCTCGGGATCGCGCGTCACGCTGCCGTCGCCCGACACCGACACCGCGAGTGCGTGGGTGCGCACGTCCGCCGTCAGGTCGAGGGTGATGTTCCCGCCGGCCTCGGCGATGTTCGTGGCCGAGGCGAGACCGCTGCATTCGCCGTAGCGGTAGTAGGAGGTCGTGTTGGGCGAGGTCCCCGGTCCGAACGCGGTCGCGCCGGTGCTCCCGGGGAAGAAGTCGCCGGCGTTCGAGGCCAGCCCGCGTTCGAGCTGGTAGAGACCGTCCGCCTGTTCGATCGCCAGGCCGTACCAGTACTCGCCGTTGCCGGTGCTGGCCTCCAGCTCGTCGCAGTCGCAGTTCTGCGCGCCGTGGTATTCGCCGCTGCTCCCGTCCACGCACTCGGCATCGTTGGGTCGCCAGTAGCTGCGGTCGAACACGTTCTCGTCCACGTGGTAGACGAGCAGGCCGTGAGCGGCGGTGCCGAGCCGGCTCAGGCCCTGGTCGAAGTCCAACTGCTGCCGGTTCTCGAACAGCCAGTATTCCTTCCCGTCCGAGCCGGGATAGACGACCTTGAGCACCGAGCCGTCGCGGTTCCGGGCCACCGGGGGCAGGGTGATGCCGTCGGTCTGCTCGGTCACCACCGTCGGGGTGACGAAGCCGAGCCGCTCGAGCGCCCACGCGGTCAGCCGCGCCGGGGAGTTGCCGGCGCAGGCGGGATAGACGTTGGGCATGCGGTTCCACGAACCGCCGGCCATCAGGCTGACGGTCCCGGTGCCGCTGGACTCGTAGCCGTAGTCGTACTCGTCGGGCAGACCGAGCACGTGCCCGAACTCGTGGGCGTAGACGCCCACGGTGGGCAGCAGCGGCCCGCTGGCGCCGCCGTTCTCGCCGGTGGTGTTGCCGCCGGCCTCGGGTTCGAGCGAGTAGCCGTCAATCTGCACTCCGTCCACCACCAGCGCGGGCGGCGTGGTACCGAAGCCGTCGTCCTCGGTGACGCTCCAGGCGTGCGACCACAGCAGCGTGCCCGCGCCGTTCCACTCGGCGCCCGAGCCGGCGTGCACGACGAACAGATTGCGCACCACGCCGTCCACCGCGTACTGCGAAAAGTCCACGTAGGGATCGGCGGCCAGCACCGCGTCCATCACCAGCCGCTGCGCGTTATTGGGATAGGGACCGAAGCCGTTGTCGCCGTCGCAGTAGTAGCTGTAGGCGTGCGGCGCGGTGAGCCAGCCCACCGTGCCCGGCAGGTTCAGGGTGACGATCTCCACCGTGCCGAAGGAGGCCGACTCGTAGTAGCGCTTCAGCGTGCGGATGGTCGTGGTGTCGGCGCCGCCGCGGATGTAAGTGTCGGCGAACAGCATGCTGTCCCACACCGTCGGGCGGAAGCGGACCGTCGGGCCGCCGGGCGGGTTGTCGGTGAAGCCCACGAGCAGCACGATGGCGCGCAGCGTGGTGGTGGCGGCGGTGCCGGTGGCGCCACTCGGGTGGAACGCCGGGCGCCGCAGCCGGTTCACGGTAGAGCCCACGCGGTCGGTGAAGCGGGCCTCGGTGTGGGCCCTCGGCACGGCGAGCCCCTGCTCCCGGTACGAGCGGACGAGCTCGGGATCGAGCGGCATGAGGTGCGGAGCGGCGCCGGCGGGGACCGCCGCCCCGAGCAGGGCTCCGGTGAGCAGGATCAAGGCAGGAACATGGAATCGCATGGTCGGTCACCCGTCGTCGAGGATCGTGGATCGGGAACGCAGTGCAGACCATATCTTCCCGCCCGGTGCGATGCCGTTCAAGTCGCGCGGGGGACGGTGCGGAGCGGCGTCAGCTCCGGAGCAGCGGAACGCGCAGGATGATCGCGCCGTTCGCCCGCACGATCAGGCGCGAGAAGTCGCCGCGCGAAACGTGGGTGAGCCCACCCACCCGACCGCCGAGCGGCGCCACGTCCACGAAGAGCGGCGCGGTCGTGTCCGCCGGCACGTCGAACATGGCGACCAGGTCCATCACGCCGTCCCCGTCCACGTCCACGGGATCGGAGACGTGCGCCGGCAGGGCCGCCGCCGGCGTCCAGGCGATCTGCACGAAGGGCGTCGGGCGGGCGAACCATGCGCGGGAGCGGACCGGCTCGTGGACGACGATGCGGTAGCCGTCCCGCGGGATCGTGGCGATGGCCGCCCCGCCGGTGTAGACCGGGTTCACCCGGATCCCGGTGGCGGCCACGGCATGCGTGAAGAGGTCGAACAGCACGAACGGAGCAACCAGCAGGATCAGGATGCCGAGGATCGCGCCGGTGTAGCCGAGCATCGCCTTCAGCCGCGCCATCGCGTCCTCCCTCAGAAGACCAGCCCCAGGAGCTTCGTCAGCGAGTTGGCGATGATGCTGCCGCCGAACAGGGTGGCGAAGCCCCAGGCCGCGAACAGGTAGAGCAGCCGCGCGGTCTCGCTCGAGGCCGACAGCGACGTGCCGCGAATGTGCCAGCGCACCGCGCCGCGCGGGCAGGCGTCCACGCAGGCGCCGCACTTCATGCAGGACATGCCCGCCCGGCCGCGCTCGATCGCGCGCTCGTCCAGCACCAGCGTCGGGCAGGCGCGCCGGCAGGTCACGCAGTCGGTGCAGACCGAGCGATCCACGCGCACGTCGAAGACGCTGAGGTGGTTCGACAGCGCCTGGAAGGGACCGAACGGGCAGAAGAACGCGCACTGCGTGCGCAGCTTGGTGAGCAGCGGCAGGATCACGACCAGCCCGAGGAAGAGCGCGCCGAAGATCGCGAACTGCACCGCGCTGGTGACCGAGTTCACCTCGGGGAACTCGGTGACCGCCTTGAACGGGCAGAGCCACGAGCAGTAGACCGGCTCGAACATCGCCGCCGAGAGCAGCACGGTCGTCACCAGCACCGCCCACGGCATCCAGCGCCAGCGCGGATCCACGTGGCGCAGGCGCGGCTTGCGGGGCAGGGCGGCGAAGCCCTCCTCGATGCCGCCGAAGAAGCACCCGTAGGCACACCAACCCTTGCCCAGCACCAGGGTGGCGATCAGCCACAGCGCCACCATCGCCCCCACCGCGTGCGGGTTCGCGGCGGTGGGCAGGATCGAGCCCGGGAAGATCAGCGTCCGCGTCAACGCCGCGGGGACGATCATCATCGGGATGGCGAGGAAGCAGAACGGGGTGTTGCCGCCGAGCATCTGCTCGATCGGGATGCTCATCGAGCCGCGCAGCGCGACCAGATCCCAGATGAAGCCGATCGGGAAGAGGAACCCGACCGACACGAAGAAGATCCGCCGCCAGCGGTGGGTGCGCCGCGTGCGCATCATGAGGAAGAACAGCGTGGTGGTGTAGAGGAAGACGATCAGCCCGGCCAGCTTGGGCGCCGGCCCCGGCAGGGCGAGCGAGCGCGAGAACATGAGCAGCGCCCACAGCGCCATCGGCAACGTGAGCCACAGGGAGCGCCCAACGGAGCGGGGTCCGTTCGGGCGCGGGTCAGCTTCGGGCGTGCCAGGCATGGAGGAGCACTCCGGTGAGGGTGAGGACACCACGTCCACCATAGTAGACTCCGACCAGTGCGGCCGTGAAGCGCGCGACCACGGGCACGGCGCGGAGTCCCCGCAGCGCGCCGAGCCCGAGGAACGGCAGGAACCAGACCAGCGTGCCGGCGAAGAAGAGGGCGAAGAACGTCAGCGCCCCCGGCAGGCTGTGCAGCTCAGCGGCGCGCACCGCGGCGGCGACGAAGGGCGGACATAGATTCAGGCCGGTGAGCAGTCCGAGCGCCGCCGGGCCGAGCGCGGACGAGCGCAGCCCCGCCGCCCAGCGCGAGCGGAGGCCGACCGGTCGCGCGACACAGGGGACGGGCGCCGTGGTCCGCACCGCGAAGACGATCAGCACGGCGCCGAGCGCCGCGTCCACCAGCGCCGCGAGCACGACGCCGGCCGCGCCCCCGAGCGGCAGCGCGAGCCCGATGATCCAGGCGACGACGGCGAAGCCGAGGTAGCCGGCGAGGCGTCCGGCGAGGAAGCCGGCCAGCCGCGTGGTCGTCCCGGCCCAGCCGGCGCCGGTGGCGGCCAGCCACGGCAGCAGGATCGGTCCGCAGGCGGCCAGGCACGCCAGACCGGAGGAGAAGCCGAGCAGCAGCGGTTCGCCGAGGGCGTTCGTCATGCGGCGCAGGGTAGGTCGCGACGCCGCGCGTGACCAGCGGGCGGCGCGCGGCGCGTGGCCGGAGGCGTCGGGGCGGTGTGGTACCATCCCCGGCCATGCGAACCTCGAGCCGTTTCGTCCGCCCCCGTCGCCTCCTGCCGCTGCTCCTGCTGTCCGCCGTTGTTCTCCTGCCGGCGCTCGCGCCGCACGGCGCCGATGCCGCCCGCGACATCCTGGACATGGGGCGCTTCACCGTCTCCCGCGACAGCCAGGTGGTGCGCGTCGAGGACTTCGCCTACGAGCGCCAGGGCGACTCGTTGATCGTGCACGCCGCCTCCGCGCGCTGGCGGGAGCCCGGGACCAACCTGCACTTCGACAAGCGCGCGGTCCTCATCGTGGAGGCGCAGGAGTACGACGTGCTCGCCTACACGTCCGAGCTCGAGACCGCCGCGGACACGCTGCGGCGCGGGCTGTCCATCGCCAGCGGCGACACCGCATTCGCGCTGTGGCGCCAGACCCGCCGGGGCGGCGCCGGTGACGTGATGGCGATGCCGCCAGGGCGGATGTACGTCCTCGACGCTCCGTTGTTCTCCCTCTTCGGCTTCGTCGGCTGGACCCTGCGCGACCGGACACCCGACCACTGGCCGCTGCACGCGCTCGTCCTCGGCGCCCGCGACACGCTGGTCGAGGCCACCGTGACCGATGCCGGCACGCAGGACCTCGTCTGGCACGGACAGACGGTGAGCACGCACAAGCTGGTATTCGGCGACCAGCAGACCAGCATCGCGGCGTGGTTCACCCGCGACGGCCACATGCTGCGGCTGGAGCAGGCCCAGGCCGGGATCCGGGTCGAGCGCGACGCGCCGACCACGGAGCCCGCACGTCCGGCTCCCGCGCCCGCGAAGAAGAAGTAGCCGCGCCTCCCGCACCCCTCCCTACACACCCGCGGCGGGCGCCCGCGGCGGGCGCTTGCCCCTGGCCGGGGAGGCTGGCATCCTAGCGACCAGCAGGTCCGATCCCCACCGGCCGCCGTGGATCGGACGACCGGCGACGCAAGGGATGCCCGCCGCGAAGTGGAGTGGACGAACCCGGCAGGAATCCGGGATCGAGAGAGGAGAGACGAGATGAGACTGCGCACCTGGATCGTCCTCAGCCTGGCGATCGCGTTGGCCATCGGCTCGAGCGGTTGCGGCAAGAAGCAGACGGCCGACACGAGCCTGGCGGACAGCACCGCCTTCGCCGCCAACCCCACCGAGTCCACGGCCGCCAACCTGACACCGCAGGGCAACGTGCCCCAGGAGGCACCCACGCCCGCGCCGACCCCCACGCCCAAGCCGACGTCGAAGCCGAAGGCGACCGCACCGGCGCCGGCGCCCAAGGCCCCCGCGCCCGCCCCCGGCATCGCCGTGCCGTCGGGCACCACCCTCGCCGTGACGTTGAACGGCGCGATCTCCACCGAGACCGCCAAGGTCGGCGACCCGTGGACCGGCGTGGTGAAGAACGACATCGTCGTGGACGGCAAGACGGTGATCCCGGCCGGCAGCACGGTCGAGGGCACGCTGACTGCGGCGAAGCCCGCCGCCAAGGGCGATCGGGCGCTGCTCGACCTCGCCATCACCTCGGTGGGCGTCAGCGGCACCAGCTACGCCGCGCATGCCACCACGCCGGCGATCGAGGCCGGCTCGACGCGGGCGCGCAACCTCGGCGCGGTCGCGGCCGGCACCGGCGCGGGCGCGCTCGTCGGCGGCGCGATGGGCGGCAAGAAGGGCGCGCTCATCGGCGGCCTGATCGGTGCGGCCACCTCCGGCGGCGCCGTCGCCGCGTCGAAGGGCTATCAGGTCGTGCTCAAGGAGGGCACGGAGCTGACCTTCAACACCACGCAGTCCTTCAACGTCAAGCGCTGAAGCCTCGGAAGCATGGGCGGGCGGGGCGTCGCGCCCCGCCCGTTCCGCGTTCCGGCCACGCGCGAGGGAGATCCCGACCATGTCCTCCATCCTCCACGTCACCACCGCCGCCCTGCTGTCCCTGGGGCTCACGGTCGCGCCGGCGACGGCCGCGCCCACGACGACGCACCTCGGCTCCGCGTTCGCGCTCTCCTCGGTCACGCCGATCGTCGAGTTGACCGGACATCCCGAGCGTCACTTCAACCGGACGGTGCGCATCGAGGGCGTGATCGCCTCGTGCTGCACCCAGGAGGGCTGCTTCATCGAGGTGGTCCCCGAGGGTGGCGGCGAGGGGATCCTCGTCAACTTCCCCGACGTCGCCGAGCACTTCCCCACCGATTGCATCGGCCGGCACGCCGTGGTCGAGGGTCTGTTCTACCGGAAGATCTACCCGGCCAGCCGGGTGCAGCACTGGCAGGGACACTCGTTCCGGCGCGGCCGCGTCGTGCCCGACTACTCGGTGATCCCGCGCCTGACCGCCACCGCCGCCACCATCTCCGGTCCGGCAGACCCGGCGCCGCGGGGCGTGGAACTCGTGCGGGCGCGGACCGACCGCGTGGACCTGGCGACGATGGAGTTCGAGACCGACGGTTTCGGCGCCGGGCGCAAGCAGCTCGCCCCCGGCGACAGCACGGAGACGCACGGCACCGGCAACTCACGCGAGATCGTGCTGTGCCTCGAGGGCTCGGTCACCGTGCGTGGCGTTGGCCCCGCGCCGGTCGTGCTCGGCCCCGGGGAGATGAGCTTCATTCCGCCCGGGACGCTGCACGCGCTGCGGAACGAGTCCGATCGCCCCGCGGTCTACGTCTTCGTCTTCGCCCGGCAGATCGAGGAGGAGAAGGCCCACCAGCACTGAGCGGTGGGGCTGACGAAGCGGGCGGGGCGTCGAGCCCCGCCCGTTTCATCGTCTCCGTCGCCGCCCGTGCTACGCGTCGTCTTCCGGCGCGGTGCGCGCTACGCGTCGTCTTCCGGCGGCGTCTCGTCGCCCGAGCGGCGACGGAAGATCTCGGCCCACTCCTCGATCTCCTTCTTCGAGAGCGAACCCGGCTTCTCCCCCCCGGCGGCCGGCGCCGGCCCCAGCACGCTGGCCACGAAGAGGTCCGACAGCGAGACGTCGGCGCCCATGGCGCGGGCGTGGCGCGCGACCTCGAGGTCGGCGGTCACCACGGTGACGCGCTCGACCTGCCGCATCCGTTCCTCGACCAGGTCGCGGATGACGTCGTCGGCCGTGCGCGGCGGGCGGGAGAAGCGCACCTCGACGCGGCCATGGCGGACGTCCGCCCCGCCCAGTTCGGCGCCGTCGAAGACGACGAGGAAGGCGGCCTCGCCCGAGCCGACCGCCCACGACAGCAGGTTGAGCAGCTTCTCGCGCGCGTCGCGCAGGCTGCGGTCGGGCCCCGGACGCAGGGTCGGCGAGCGATGGATGAGGTTGTAGCCGTCCACGATGACGAGGCGCTGGGGCATGTCGGGCTCCGGTGGAGATCGCGCGGGGAGCCCCGACTATAGCGCGCCGGCCCGGACGATTCACGGGCCCGCCGACGCGGGCGCGGACGCGCGCACGACCCGTCTAGGCGGCGCGGCCCTCGGGGAACGGATGCCGGCCCTGGAGCTGCGAGACGACCTGGTGCGCCTCGAGCGGATCGAGGGCGAGGCCGAAGCGCACGGGCTTGCCGTCGTAGCGGAAGGTGATGCCCGGCCCGCCGATGCCGACGAAGCGCAGCGCCGCCTCGGCCGTCTCGCCGGCGGCGATCGGCGGGCGGTGATCGCCCGGCGGCAGGTGCAGTTCGGGCAACGGCGGCAGGTCCACGGCGCGCAGGTCGCGGATGCGCTCGAGCGCGTAGCGGCGCCGCGGCCCGAGCCCGAACGCCTCGCGCTGGATGACGAGCGTGTCGGGGCGCAGCCGCACGCGCTCGTGCCCGACCAGCATCCACAGGGCGGCACCGAGGGCCGCTCCCCCGCCGAGCGTCCAACCGATCAGCCAGACGACGAGGAACAGCCGTGCCGCCATCGGCGCCGGGCCGACGAGCTGGCGCAGCGCGAAGACCTCGCCGGTCAGCCAGCCCACCAGCCACAGGCCGAGGAAGGCGACCACCAGCCAGATGCGGGGCGCGGGCACGACGATCTCCAGCCCCTCGGGGCTGTCGGTGATCGTCGCCCGCGTGCCCGGCGTGCCGGCGTAGCCCACGTCGTCCTCCGCCTACTGGCCGCCGGAGGAGGTGTGCCGGATGACGCCGGCGTCGCCCACCACCCAGCCACGACGCTCGTCCACGAAGTACACGCCGCGCAGCGTGGTCGCGCTGGCCACGGTCTGCGGCGCCCACGTCCCGCCGCCGTCGTCGCTGCGCAGCACGAACCCGCCGGTGCCGTTCCCGCCCACCGCGTAGCCGACCGTGGCGGTGCGGAAGCACACGCCGGCGAACTGGTACGAGCTGCCCGCGTTCCCCAGGCTCCAGGCCACCGAGTCCGCCGTCGCCGCGGTGCGCACCACCACGCCCGAGGCGCCCACCGCGATCGCCTGCGACGCGCTGCGGCGCCAGAGCCCGCGCAGCGCCTGGCCCGTCACCGACGGCGTCACCGTGAACCAGTTGGCGCCGGAGTCGTGCGAGCCGACGATCACGCCGTTCTCGCCCACCGCCCAGCCGTCGGCGCCGCTGAACATCACGCCGTTCAAGGTCTGCCCGCCGCGCCAGAGCCTCGTCCAGGTCTCGCCGCGGTCGGCGGTGACGACGATCTGGCCGCCGGTACCCACCGCCCAGCCGAGGTCGCGGTCGGCGAAGTAGACATCGCGCAGATTGGCGCTGCTGTTCACCGTGGAGAGCCGCGTCCAGCTCGCGCCCCCGTCGAGCGTGTGCAGCACGGTGCCGGCATCGCCCACTGCCCAGCCCTCGGTGCCGCTCGTGAACCACACGCCGTAGAGGTCGTAGGTCGTCGGCACCCGCCTCGTCCAGTTGGCGCCGGCGTCGGTGCTGACCAGCACCACGCCGCCGTTGCCCACCACCCAGACGCGGCGCCCGTCGGGATCACCGTAGACGTCGTGGAGACTCTCGCCGGCATTGCTGGTCTGGACGACCCAGCCGCTGGTGGTCGGGTAGACGAGCACGAGCGCGGTGTCGGCCCGGCCGCCGCCCGAGACGACGAGTCGGGCCGAGCCCTCGCCCCGCGCGCTCACCAGACCCGACGAGCCGACGGTGAACACGCCGGTGTCGGTGGAAGTCCAGATCAGCGCACCGGTGTACGGGTCCCCCGCCGTGTCCACGGCGGCGGCGGTGAACAGCTTCGAGTCGCCGACCTCGAGGGTGTCCGCGGACGGCGCGACGACGATCGAGGACAGCGGCGGGATGACGACGGGAGCGACCGGGTTCCCGCCCGAGCCGCAGCCCGCCAGGAGGACCAGCAGGCCGAGACAGGGCATCAGGCGCTTCAGGTTCCGATTCATGGCTCGCCAGGGGTTCGGGTGACGGAGTGCGGTAGGCCGTACCGCCGCGGGACCAGCTTCGGCGTTGCAATAACAGGGCCGGAGACCCCCGTTGCAGACACGGCACTTACGGAGGGGTGGCGATGCAGGATGCGGCCGTCCGGCCACTTTCTGCGCGGCCGGGGCGGGCGCCGGGCGGGCGGACTCCGCCTTGAGCCCGGACGGGGCTTCCCGTAGCCTGCGCGCCTGCTCCGCCGTCCGCCCACTTCCCAGGAGAGTCCGATGCTCGAGGTCCGAGATGTCGTCAAGTCCTTCGACGAACGCGTGGTGGTGAACCACGTCTCGTTCGAGGTCCGTCCCGGCGAGATCTTCGCCCTGCTCGGGCCCAACGGCGCCGGCAAGACCACGCTCATCCGCATGATCACGGACATCCTCAAGCCGGACGCGGGCAGCATTCGTCTCGACGGCCAGGTGGTGGGCGGCGACCTGCGCCAGCGCATCGCCTACCTGCCGGAGGAGCGCGGCCTCTACCGCCGCGTCTCGCCGCTCGACGTGCTGATCTACTACGGACAGCTCAAGGGCCTCACCGCCCACGCCGCACGCACCGCCGGTCTCGCGCTGCTGGAGCGCATGGAGCTCTCGGAGTGGGCGACCAAGCAGGTGCAGGCGCTGTCGAAGGGAATGCAGCAGAAGGTTCAGTTCTGCACCGTCCTGATCGGCGAGCCGCGGCTGCTCATCCTCGACGAACCCTTCACCGGGCTCGATCCGCTGAACACCCAGCTCTTCGAGGAGATCCTGGCCGAGCGCCGCGCCGCCGGCGTCACCGTGCTGCTCTCGACGCACCAGATGAACAAGGTCGAGGAGCTCTGCGACCGCGCGCTGATGATCAACCACGGTCACATGGTGCTCTACGGCCCGGTGGCCGAGCTGCGCGCCCGGCATGCCGATCACGCCGTGATCCTGCACTGCGCCGCCGACGGGGCGGCCGATCCCGCGCCGCCGACCCGCGTGCCCGGCGTGCAGGCGATCGAGCCGGCCGACAACGGCTGGAAGCTCGCGCTGGAGCCCGGTGTCGGCCCGCAGTCGGTGCTGCGCGAGCTGGTGGCCGCCGGCGTGCCGGTGGCCTCGTTCGCGATCGCCAGCCCGCCGCTCGAGGACGTCTTCGTCAAGGTCGTGCGCGAAGGCCTCGGTCTCGACCAGGGCCGCAGCGGCCCGCTGGAGCCCGCGACGGCGAAGGGAGGTGCGCGATGACGCTCTCGTGGAAGCGGGCCTGGATCGTCGCCCGCCGCGAGTACCTGACCACGGTGCGGCGCCGCGCGTTCCTGATCACGCTGGTGGCAATGCCGCTCTACTTCGGCGGCATCATGGTGTTCACCACGCGCAGCGCCGACTCGAACCGCGTCGCCACGATCCGCGGCTTCACCAGCCTGGCGGTCGTGGACTCCTCGGGCCTGTTCGCCGACGCCCCGCGCTACGTCACCTCCGACCTCCCGCCCGCCGCCCCCGCCACCAACGCCGCGGGCGCCGTGACCGGCGGGCCGACGGCGAGCGTGCGAACCGAGATCACGCTCTATCCCGACCAGGCCGCCCTGGAGACCGCGCTGCGCACCGGCGTGGCGCGGCGCGGACTGGTGATCCCGGCGGACTACCTGACCACCGGCCGGTTGCGGCGGTACTCCAGCGAGCAGAACCTCCTCTCCTCCGGCGGCACGCGGACGATCGAGCGCTGGCTGGCGCAGGGACTGATGCTGGGGAGCACCGACTCGCTGCGCACCCGACGGGTGGTGCAGCCCTCGACGATCGTGGAGGACTTCGCGCTGGGACGCAGCGGCCGTTTCGAGCTCAAGGACGACCGGCGCGAGATGCTCGACTTCATGATCCCGTTCCTCTTCTCGGTACTGCTCGGCACCTGCATCCTCACCGGTGGCCAGTACCTGCTGCAGGGCCTGAGCGAGGAGAAGGAGTCCCGCATCCTCGAGTCGCTGCTCTGCACGCTGTCCGCCGAGGATCTGCTCGCCGGCAAGCTGCTCGGTCTCGGCGGCGCGGGCCTGACGCTGGTGGCGGTGTGGATGGGCACGGGCCTGGCGCTGGGCGGCCCGATGGCGGCGATGGCCCATGTGGCGCCGTCGCCCACGATCCTGCTGCTCTCGGTCGCCTACTTCCTGCTCGGCTACCTGTTCTACGGCAGTCTGATGACGGCGATCGGCGCGGTCACCAACAACATGCGCGAGGCCCAGCAGTTCGCCATGATGTTCACGTTCGCCATCTTCCTGCCCTTCCTGACGATGACCAGGCTGCTCGCTCAGCCCAACGGGGCGCTGGCGGTCGGCCTGTCGCTGTTCCCGCCCACCGCCGCCACAACCATGCTGCTCCGCCTGGCGCTGCCCATGGCCGACGTCCCGCTCTGGCAACTCCTCGCCTCGCTGATCCTGCTCGCGATCACCGGCGCCCTGGTGCTGCGCGGTGCGGCGCGCGTGTTCCGCATCGGCCTGCTGATGACCGGCAAGCCGCCCAACCTGCCCGAGATCCTGCGCTGGGCGAGAATGGGCCGGTAGTCGCGCGCTCCGGCGCGTTGGCGAGCGGCGTCCCCACGGGCGCCGCTCGTCGTTTCCGACCGGACGGCGCCGGCGCGGGGCGGGGCAATCGCCCCATTCGGCGGTCACTCCCGAGCACTCCGGCACGCTCCACGTCGGTGGTCACTTTGTCCTTGCCCGCCCGGCGCGGCCGTGTGAGACAATCGAGGCTGCGCTTCGGCGACTCGGGGCTCCCCCGGCCGTCCCCGGCGTTGGCAGACGCCGGCGGTGCGGACCTGGGTCCGGTGCGTCGAGGAAGTTCGGGAGCCGTCATCGGCAGCGAAGCGGGGTCCGCGAGGGCCCCTGCCGGTGGCGGTGCGGTGGCGGTACGACCGGCGGACAAGAGCCGGCGAACGGCGACCGTGCCCGGCGGAACGAACGGCTGCCCCGTTCGTGGTGCAACGGGATCGCCCGGGTGACCCCCGGGCGTTTTCGTTGCGGTGGACCGCGCCGCGCCCGCCCGGAACCCGCGCCGACGCGCGCCGCTTGCGCCCCCGCGGGCGACCCTCCACAATCGCCGGGCCATGAGCGTGCTCCGGATCGGCCTCGCCCAGATCAACTCCACGGTCGGCGACCTCGACGGCAACCACGCCCGCATCGTCGCGGCGATCGAGCGCGCCCGCGAGCTGGGGGTCGAGCTCCTCGCCTTTCCCGAGCTGGCCGTGACCGGCTATCCACCCGAGGACCTGCTGCTGCGGCCGTCCTTCGTCGAGCGGGCGATGGAGCGGACCCGCGACCTGCTGCCCCACACCCGGGGCCTGACCGTGGCGGTGGGCACGATCGAGCGCACCGACGCCCTCTACGACGCGGCGGCGGTGCTGCACGACGGCGCCTGGGCCGGCTGCTACCACAAGCACCTCCTGCCCAACTACGGCGTCTTCGACGAGCGGCGCTACTTCGAGCCCGGCACGACCAACCTCGTCTTCCCGCGCGGCGACGTCGTCCTCGGCATCAGCGTGTGCGAGGACATCTGGTTCACGGGCAACCCGATCGAGGCGCAGGCGCGGCGGGGCGGAGCGCAGGTGCTGGTGAACCTCTCGGCCTCGCCCTACCACGCCGGCAAGGCCGGCGAGCGCCGCCGCATGCTGCGCGAGCGGGCCACGGCCCAGCGCGCCTTCGTCGCCTACGTGAACCTGGTGGGGGGCCAGGACGAGGTGCTGCACGACGGCGCCAGCCTGGTGCTCGACCCGCGCGGCGAGCTGGTCGCCGCCGGAGCGCAGTTCGCCGAGGACCTCGTCGTCGCCGACCTCGACCTCGGCGCCGTGGCGGCGGCGCGGCGGGAGGCCGGCTGGCCCGCCCCGGCCGCCGATCCCGCGCGCGTCGTCCTGCCCGCGCTCGCCCCCGCCGCGCGTCCCGCGCTCCCGGCGCGTCCCGCGCCGTCCGCGCGCGCGCAGGAGGCCGAGGTCTACGACGCGCTGGTGCTGGCGACCCGCGACTACGTGCGCAAGAACGGGTTCGAGACCGTGATCCTCGGCCTGTCGGGGGGCATTGACTCGGCGCTGTGCGCCTGCATCGCCGCCGACGCGCTCGGCCCCGGGCACGTCGTCGGCGTGAGCATGCCGGGACCCTACAGCGCCGGGTTGTCGCGCGAGGACGCCGAGCTGCTGGCGCGCGCGCTGGGACTCCGCTTCTACGTCGTGCCCATCGGCGACGTCTTCACCGCCTACGGACACGCGCTGGCCCCGGCCTTCGCCGGTCGCGCCGCCGATCTCACCGAGGAGAACCTCCAGGCGCGGATCCGCGGCAACTACCTGATGGCGCTGTCGAACAAGTTCGGCTGGCTGGTCCTCACCACCGGCAACAA
>CAYNPF010000040.1:0-15075 GCA_964398895.1 uncultured bacterium | reverse complement strand
GGCGTCTTCGCGGCGGGCTCGCTCAGCTTCGGCGGCAGCCTGGTCGTGGACACGTTGCTGCAGCACGTCGTGCGCAACGTGCTCGACGAGTTCCTCACCGGCTCGACGGCCGTGCCGGCGGAGCGGGTGGCGCCGTCGCGCGCCCTCGGGCCCGGCCGGCCCAATCCCTTCACCCGGGCCACGACGCTGCGGCTCGCACTGGCCCGCTCGGGCCGCGTGAGCGTGTGCGTGTTCGACCTGGCCGGGCGTCGGGTGCGCACCCTGGCGGACGAGGCGCGGCCGGCGGGGGAGGCCGAGGTGCAATGGGACGGCCTCGACGACGCCGGTCGCCCGGTGGCGAGCGGCGTCTACCTCGTGCGGCTGCGGTCGGCGGGGCTGGACGAGAGCCGCCGCGTGCTGCGCCTGAGGTGATCGGGGCCGGGGGCACGGCGCCCCATGCGAAGCGGCCACCCTCGGTCGAGGGTGGCCGCCCGCGTCTCACACCGGCCCGGAGGCCGGCTTCCCGAATTACCGGTACAACGACTTCAGCGCGCCCCAGGTCTTCGACGCGGTCGGAACGACCGAGGTCGGGCCGACGACGGCGGTGCCGTAGGGAGCCAGGTCGGTCACCCACACGCACACGCCCTTCATCTGGAAGCCCCACTGCACGTGGCGCGAGGGGTCATTGATCGTGTTCAGTGAGACCGTGAAGAGGCCCGAGGTCGGGAGGTTCACGACGGCGATCTGGTAGGAGCCCCAGTCGGCGGCGAAATCCTTCACGAAGGCGACGGCCACGTGCGCCGAGGTCAGCGTGTTGCTCAGCACCTCGCCGCGGAACGTGACCTTCTGGCCCGCGAGGCTGCCGTCGTCCACCTGCGTGTAGAGGTTGGCCTCCATCAGCTTCTGGCCAACGGAGCCGGGACCGCCCGACGGGAGGTACCAGTACTCGTTCGGATCCCCGATGCAGTTCGGGCCGAGGGTCAGCTGGTTGCCCGACCAGACCGCGGTCAGGTCCGCCGTGCCCCACCCCGAGCCCCACAGGAAGTTGTTGCTGAGATCGAAGACGTTCATGTAGCCGAGGGTGAGGGCAGAGGAATCCACGGTGTACGTGACATCGGCCGAGGCGACACCCGCGCCGAGGACGCAGACCGCAAGCGCCGCCAGCACGACGTTCCTGAGTAGCCCACTCTTCATCGCGCTTACCTCCCTTTCCTGAGGAGACCTCGTGAAGCGGTGACGTGATTCCGGATCCGGCGACGCCCACCGCACGGGGGATCGGTGCCGCGTCGTCCGATTCGCGTGACTTGAGGATACACTATGTTCGGCGGCTGAACAAAGATCTTTTTCGGCCTTTGATCGCAGAGGGTTACGCGAGTCGGGCGCTGCGCGTTCGGGCGGATGTAACAACGCAACGCCCTGCCGGGCAAAGGCTTGCCGGAGCGGGGCTCAGGGCAGGAGCAGGCCGGCCTCGGGGATCCCGACCTCGACTTGGCGGATCGAGCCGTCCCGGGAGAGCAGGGCCCGGCTCTCGGCGGCGTCGAGCCGATCACGCGCCTGCGTGGAGGCCGTTCCGTCGCGCCGCGTGACGCGCACCCAGGGCGTGCCGGTGATCCGCACGTAGACGATGGGTACCTGGCAGAAACTGAAGGCCAGCGCGCCGGCCGGAACGTCGAGCGAGCGGCTCGCGCCGTCGGCATCGTAGTGGCGGAGCGTCGCCGCCGCGGACAGGAACTCCGCCCGTCGCAGGAGCACGGGGCGGAAGCTCACGATGCCGTCGGCCACGACGACGCCCAGCTCGCCGAGCCGCGTGAGGATCTCCTCCTTCACCTGCCCGGTCATGCCCGGTTGCTGCGCTCCGCGGTGGGCCGGCGTGTGCGAGTACGGGTCCAGGGGGAAGGCGCCGTACTCGGCGACGCTCTTCTCGAAGCCCAGCCCGGCACGGATGCGGTAGTAGGCGCGCGCCAGCGCCTCGCGCAGTGCGACCGGACGCTCCTCGTGCGCCGCACGCAGGGCCACCTCCTGCACCGCCAGCAGCAGTTTCGCCACCATGTGCCAGTAGACGCAGCCGAGGCCCTCGTAGGCGTACATCCGGCCCGAGCGGCCGGTGAACTCGTGGTGCCGGAAGACCGATTCGAAGAGGTCGAGCACCGCGCGGCGCTCGGCGGTCACGGCGGCCGCCCAGGGCTCCTGCGCGGCGAGGCGGTCGAGGACGGCCGCGACGTCCGCGGCGTTGCGCAGGTCGCCGGCGAAGTGGCACTCGCCGTCGGGATCGCGCTCGATCAGCGTGACCTCGCCGGCGTCGAGGAGCGCCGCGAGCAGCGGCACGCCCCGCACCGTCGCGGCGGGGATGCGGTTCCGCTCGACAAAGGGCGGCAGGGTCTTCTCGGGATAGAGCAGGAAGCTGCGCTGGTCCGGCCGGTACAGGCGGCCGGCGAACAGGGCCTCGACGAGGCGCACCGCCTCCGGCGCGTCCACGACGCCCGAGGCCAGGGCCGCGACCTGGCCCTCGAGCATCTCGTCGAGGCGGCGCAGGCCGACGCCGCCGTCGGGGCGGTCGAAGTCGAGCAGGTTGTAGGAGTGGTACAGGCCGTCGTCGCGGCGGTTGTGCCGGATGGCGTGATCGAGGTGCTCGAGCGCCGCGGCGCAGAAGCCCGCCACCTCGGTGGCCGGCAGCGCGTCGCGGTGGCCGCCGAAGCCGTGCTCGTAGAGCGCACCGCGGTAGTCGGAGAAGGCGCCGCCCAGCTCGTCCATCAGACGCCGCCGGGCCGGCGCGTCGCCCGCCGCCGCGATCGGCGCCGGCCGGTGCTCGAGCAGGATCGCGTGCACGCGCCGGAACCACGCCACGACCTCGCGGGAAAACGGCACCGGCGCGTCGCCCGCCGTGGTCACCAGCCGTCCGAGGAAGTCGAGGTAGCGGCGCAGGTGGAAGAGCGTGACCATCGAGACGCCGTGGCCGACCAGCGCGTTGTTGGCGTCGTTCCACTCCGGTCGCTGGGTGTTCATCCAGATGCCGCCCTCGGGCACCAGGTTCGAGAGCTTGGCGAGCGTGGGGACCAGCAGCTTCTCGAGCAGGCTGACGCGGTGCAGGGCTCCGGCGCGATCGCGCACCAGCCGGCCGTCGGTCCCGCCGGCGGCGACGCGCTCGGCGACGCGCTCGGCGTGCTCGGCGTCGTAGCGGATGGTGTGGTGCGGGTCGGTCACGATCGCGGCGTAGGGCGCGATGCGGTAGGGGACGTCGGCGTAGACGAAGATCTCCCGGGCCAGCAGGTCCTCGAGCGTGCCGGGAGCCGAGCGGGCGGTGGCCTCGAGCAGGCGCAGCAGGTAGACGATCTGGTGGTCGCCCCAGTAGCCGATGTGTCCCCACGGGTCGCGCGGGTCGAGCACCTCCCAGTCAATGCCGTCGCGCTCGATGCGGTAGGGGTTGAAGCCGTCGGCGGTCGAGGCGTTGACGAAGCGCGCCACCACGCCCGGCAGGAACGCCGGGAAGCTGGCGCACAGCGCCTCCCAGTTCTGGAAGATGTCGCGCCAGTTGCCCTCGTAGGCCAGCGCCCGGGTGCCGTCGGCGTTGCGCACGCGGATGGAGAAGCGGTTCCACGGCCGGCTCGGATCGCCGTGCCGGCGCCCGAAGGTGAGCGGCAGGTACTCGTAGGCCAGCCGCAGGAGGTCCGGGTCGTGCCAGGCGGCGACGGTGCGCAACAGCTCGTCCACCGGCAGGCGCTCCGGCAGCGCCTGCAGCGCCGCGCGGTGGCGCCGGGCCGCCGCCCGGTCGCGCACGCCGACGAGATCCACGAGGTCGGCGAGTGGCACGTCGTGGCCGAAGGCGAAGACGCCGCCGCGCATGTTGTTGAACAGGACGTTGGCGAAGTGGTGGGCCGCGGCCTCGGCGTGGCCGGTGAGCTGCAGGCCATCGGCGCTGGCGACGTTGCGGCGCAGCGCCTCGCTGCCCGCGTCGAGGTCGGCCTCGATGACGGCGGCGAGGTCGCCACCGTCCCGCAGGCGGGCCCGCAGCGCGGCCACCTGCGCGTGGCTGCGGCCCACGTCGGCGATCAGGTGCCAGCGCGCGCGGCCGCCCGCGGGCAGCCCGAGGCGCGCCGTCACCAGGTAGTTGCAGCGCTCGCCGGTCAGCACCGCGGCCCGCGGGATCGCCTCGCCCCGGCGGAAGGCGGCGACGGCGTCGAGCGACAGCGTCGGCTCCGCCGCGGGCAGGCCGTGGCACCACGCCACGTTCGCCCGCAGTCGCTCGGCCGCCTCGGCGCGGTCGGTGATCTGCGTGGTCAGCGAGAACACCCCCAGGCCGGTGGCCGCATCCAGGTCGGAGCGCTTGTAGGCGTCCACCAGGCAGCTCGACTGCTGGTAGAGGGCGAGCGGTGCGCCCCAGGGCAGCAGGTTGCGCAGGCCGTCGAGCAGTTCGATGGCGACCGCGCCCCTGCCCAGGTTCTCGAGGGTGGCGGTGCGCACCCAGCCGAGGCCATCCGCCGCCGCCCAGCGATAGCGGAAGGCCAGACCGAGGCCGAGGTGGACCTCCTCGAAGACCAGACGGTTGCCGAGCACGTTCTTGTACAGGCGGCGCTCGACCTGCGGATCCTCCGCCGAGCGGGCCGAGAGCGGCTGCCAGACCCGCGCGGGGCCGCGGCCGCGACGGACGCGCAGCAGGGTGATCGGGCCGGTGTGGTGGTGGGCATCGTGCAGCCGGTCCACGGTCTCGTAGGGGAAGAGAGCGCCGTCGGCATCGCGTCGGCCCGCGGTCAGGCCGCCGCCGGAGGTGACGAACATCCACAGGTCCGAGTCGCTGGCCAGCGTGGTCAGGAACGGCGGCATCCGGTCGCAGCCGCCGATGCGGTAGTACGCCTCGCCGTCCAGCGTCACGAACGCGCCGACCGGGCCCGCGGGCGCGGCGGGAGCCGCGGGGGCGGGCCGGCGGGCGCGGGTGCGCTCCCGCGTGGCGGGCTTCGGCGTCATGGGGTCAGCGGCCCATCACGGCCGCCGCCGCCTTCGGAGTGCGGTCGGCGCGGAAGAAGCCCCAGTGCTTCTCGACCTCGGCGGGATCGGAGCCGCCCTTCCAGTTCTCGTCGAAGGCCTCGAAGAAGAAGGTCGGCACGCGTTCGCGCTCCGCCCAGGCGGCGAAGGCGCCGCAGAAGGCGGCCTGCTCGGCCTCGCCCACGGCGCCCTTCATCAGCCGCCCCTGGTCGCCGGTGCCGATGCGGCTCGTGGCCCAGCCGGTCTCGCCGATGGCCACGGTCCGGCCCGGGTACGCGGCGCACAGGTCGCGGTAGAGGGCGGCCGTGTAGTCCACCGCCTCGGGCAGCCGGCGCCCGCGCCACAGCGGGTGGATGTGGGTCAGCAGCAGATCCAGCTCGTCGGCCAGGGTGTGGCCGGCGGGCTCGTTCCAGAAGTCCACGTCGTCGGCGGTGGTGACCGGCACCCGCGTGCGGGCGCGCGCCTCGCGCACGGTGCGGATGAGTTGTTCGAGCGGCAAGCAGTTCGCCGACCACGACACCTGGGTCTCGTTGCCCACGCACAGCGCGACCACCGTCTCCGGGTAGCGGCGGGCGAGGCGGATGCCGGCCTCGAGGTCGGCGCGGTTCGCCGCGCGGCCGGCGGGCAGGTCCTCGATCACGCGCCCGGTCGAGTCGCGACGCGCCTCGGGCTCGACCCACACGCCGAGCAGGACGCGCATCGGGATCCGCTCCTCGTGGATGACGGCGAGCAGCGTCTCGGGCCAGCCGAGCGCCCCGTAGGTGCGGAGCATGCCCCAGTGCGGCGCCATCAGGCGCAGGTCCTGTCGCAGTTGCGCGCGCGTCGGCGAGGGTCCGCCCGGGTGCTGCCCGTCACGATGCGGGCCGTAGGCGACGGCGTTGCCCACCCAGCGATCGCCGAGCCAGGGCCGGAACGGTCGCGTCACGAAGGGACGCTGGCGGGCGTGGACGCGGCCCTCCGGCGCCTCCGCACGCGCCGCGCCGCCGGGGGCGGCGGTCAGGCCGAGGGCGAGCAGGAGCGGGACGGCACACGACAGGGAGAAGCCGACGCGCATGGGCGATATGTCCTTGGAGAGGCCGCCGGGAGCGCCGGCGGCGTCACCGCACGAGGACCATCCGTCTCGTCTCGACCTTATCTTCCGTGCGGACGCGGCACAAGTACACGCCGGCCGGCGCCGGCGCGCCGCGCTCGTCGCGCCCGTCCCAGAGCAGCTCGTGGCTGCCCGCCTCGACCGGTCCGTCGAAGAGGGACCGCTGCCGCCGGCCCAGCAGGTCGAACACCGCGACCTCGACCCGGCCGCCGCGCGCCGAGACATAGCGGATCGTGGTGCTGGCGTGGAAGGGGTTTGGGCTCGGCGCCAGCAGCGCGTTGCCGGTCGCGGTCGGCGGCTCGACGGCGAGGGCGCCGCAGGTGTCGCCCACGCAGGCGGGCACGAAGGTGAAGGCGTCGAGCACGACCTCCTGGTTCGTCGCCGGCGTGCCGTCGAAGCGCCACAGGTTCATGTGGACGCGCGGCTGCTCGGGGCGCGGGATGTGCCACTTGGTGTAGGTCCAGGCGTGGATCGGCGTGGAGGTGGCCTCGGCCTCGGGGCCGCCGCGCCAGGCGCGGAACTCGACCTCGTGGGGCAGCCAGCGGAAGGCGTAGCTGGTGACCTCGCCGTCGCTGTAGGTGGCGTCGAAGCGCTCGAGGTTCCCGCTCCAGTCGTAGGGCTGGGCGACGAACTGGGCCAGCGCGTTGCCGGCCGTGCCCCAGCGGCTGATCTCGACGTCCACCTCGTTGTACGGGTTCCACCACAGGTAGGCGGCGTCGTAGCACTGCCCGTACTCCCAGATGAACAGACCGAGCACCGTGCGGGGATCCAGCGTGTCGAGACGCCCGCGCGTGGTGAAGATGTAGTCGCCGTAGCCCAGCGCCTGCTCCAGCACGACCTCGGTGCAGTACCAGGTGCTGCCGACCTTCTTGATCGTCAGGTGCAGCCGCCCGTCGGTGTCCACCCAGACGTAATCGCTGCTGGCGCCGTAGGCGCTCGGGCCGGGCCCGTAGGTGCCGGGGCCCTTCACCCGCCAGCTCCGGCCGGAGAAGTTGACCGCGCGCCCGCCGGGGAAGTCGGCCCACTGGGCCTGGGCCACGGTCGGCGCGGCGAGACTGTAGAAGGTGACCTGGTCGTAGACCACGTCCGGGATCGCGGTGCCCGGGGCCTGCAGCACGCCGAGCAGGACGCGCGTCGCCACCGTGCCGCTGGGGGCCGGCTGGCTCTGGAAGGTGACCACGCGGCCCAGGTCGGTGGGGGTGGAGGCCGTCGCGATGGTGTGCGATTCGTAGGAGATCAGGTTGCCGCCGGAGTCGCGCCATTCGATGTTGACGATGGCCGTGGACTGTCCGGTGAGCGGCCGGCTGGACGGGATCATCACGTACACCGACCCGGCCCACTGCTCGCCGACCGCGCAATCGAGCTGCTGCCAGAGACCGGAGACGTCCCAGCTCCCGGTGTTGGGGCCGGAGAGCTTCGCCGCCACCGAGCCGTGCACCGCGTCGGCCGACGGGCCCACGGTCCCGAACTGGTTCCAGCCCGCGAAGACGGTGCCGGTGCCACCGATCTCGAAGCTGGGGTTCATGGGCGTGCACTGCGCGACGGCGCGGTCGGCGCCGGCGAGGGCGCAGAGCACCAGGGCGATGGCGGGCAGCAGGCTTCTCGAGTGGGACATCCCGGGCTCCGCGTCAGGTGGCGGGCGCGCGGCCCGCGCCGCACGTCCGCTCGGGGGATCGAACGAAGCGGGCGGGCGCCGGCTGCGGCGCCCGCCCCTCGGTCATCGGCTCAGCACCAGCGCCTTCGTCTGCCGGTCCGCGCCCGACTGCAGCACGCAGCGGTAGACGCCGCTGGCCGCGAGGCTGCCGCCGGTGGTGCGGCCGTCCCAGGTCACCGAGTGCTGACCGGCGGTCGCCTCGCCGTGGTAGAGCGTGGCGACGTGGCGACCGGCCACGTCGAAGACAGACAGGTCGGCCGCGCCGGCCCGCGGCAGCGAGAAGCCGATGCGGGTGGCGTGCTGGAACGGGTTGGGCGAGGCGGCGCTGAGCGCGAGCCCGCCGGCGAGCGGCCCGTTGCCGACGCCCGCGCCGGCCGTCTGGTGCCAGACCACGTTGTCGTAGATGACGGCGGAGGCGTTGTTGTGGGTCGCCGTGTTGGAGAAGCCGAACTGCATGAGCTGGCCGACCAGGCCCGAGGTCACCGGGATCGAGACCGTGTAGGTGTTCCAGTTGGCCGGGATCGCGGTGGTGTTGACGGTGAGGAAGTTCGTCGTGGCGTAGCTGTTGTTCGGATCCAGGGTCTTGATGAACGCCAGCGCCGTGCTGGGGGAGACCAGGTTGCCGAGCTTGGCGTCGAACTGGAACGTCCAGGTGTTGCCGACGTCGGCGGCGGCGATCGTCTGCTCGTGGTAGACGTTGGCCTCGACCAGGTAGCCCGCGGTGTGGGCGCCCTGGTTGTTGTAGTCGCTGTAGACCGCGAGCTGGTTCGCTCCCTGCTGGTCGCCGCCCTGTCCGCTCGTCACCGCGCAGAACGCGGCTCCGTCGTTGGGCGCGGGGTAGGGACCGTAACCGTACAGGTAGGTGCTGCCGTTGAAGACGTTGCCGTAGACGACCCAGCCGTCGCTGCTCAGGGAGTTGGGCGCGCCGGACTCGCCGACGTTCATGCCCTCGAAGGTGCCGAGGTAGGACGCCAGCGCCGCGTGCGCGGCCACGGGAGCGAGGCACAGCAGGGCTGCGGCAAGGACCAGGGTTGCGCGACGTGCCATCTCCATCTCCTTTCGCTTGAGCCGGTCCACCGCGCCCCGTCGGCCGGGGTGAAGTCCCGGTCGGGGCGGGCCCGGAGGGGCCACTGGCTCAGCATTCGATCTCGTTCCCGGGCCCCGAGCCGGGGTCCGCTGACCTCTTGACAACCACGCGACGAGGATACACTATGTTCGGCAGGTGAACAAAGTTCTTTTTCCCCTGGGAGACGCCTCTCCGTGACCGAAGCAACCACCGCCGGGCCGCTCCTCGAGCTGCGCGGCATCTCCAAGACATTCGTCTCTCGGGGCCTCTTCTCGCGGGGCGGACGGGTCGTGGCCGCCCGGGACGTCGCCTTCCAGGTCCGGCGGGGGGAGGCCGTGGCGCTGGTCGGGGAGTCGGGCAGCGGCAAGAGCACCTTGGCGCGCATGGTCTTGCGCCTCGAGCAGCCCGACGGCGGCCAGGTCCTGCTGGACGGGGTGGACGTGCTGGCCCGGGAGCCCCGGCGCGCCTCGCTGGCCTACCGCGGCCGGGTGCAGATGGTCTTCCAGGATCCCTTCAGCTCGCTGAATCCCGTCCACACCATCGAGCACCACCTCGTCCGCCCGCTGATGCGGCACGGCCGCGGCCTGAACCCGGCGCGCGACGTGCAGCACCACCTCGCCCGCCCGCTGCTGCGCCACCGCCGGGCGGCGGCGGCCGAGGTGCGCGCGCGGGCGCTCGAGCTGCTGCGCACCGTGGGGCTGGAGCCGGCCGAGGACTTCATCCATCGCCATCCCTACGAGCTGTCCGGTGGGCAGCGACAGCGCGTCGCCATCGCGCGGGCGCTGGCGGTGGAGCCCGACCTGCTCGTCGCCGACGAGCCGACCTCGATGCTCGACGTCTCGATCCGCACCGGCGTGCTGAACCTGCTGTTGCAGCTCAAGCGCGAGCGCGGCCTCGCCATCCTCCTCATCACCCACGATCTGGCCTCGGCCCGTTACCTCGCCGACCGCATCCTCGTCCTGTTCCGCGGTCGCGTGGTGGAGGAGGGGCCGAGCGCCGACGTGGTGCGGGACCCGCGGCATCCCTACACGCGCGCCCTGCTGGCCTCGATCGCCGACGTCGGTCGCACCGCGCCCGCTGCGCATCCGGGCGCGGCGCTCGCCGCCCCCGCGCGGGGCTGCCCGTTCGTCGCGCGCTGCGGCGAGGCGCTCGAGATCTGCCGCACCGTCGAGCCGGAGCCGACGCCGGTGGACGGCCGCCGCGTGCGCTGCCATCTCTACGACGGGCCGGTCCCGGCCGCGGGGGACCGCCGCCCGTGAGCCGCCACGCGTTCCCCGACGGTTTCCTCTGGGGCGCCGCCACCTCGGCGCAGCAGATCGAGGGCGGCTACGGCCTCGACGGGCGCAGCGAGTCCATCTGGGACCGCTACGCCGCCGTCCCCGGGAACATCGCCGACGGCTCCGACGCGCGGGTGGCCTGCGACCACTACCATCGCTGGCGCGAGGACGTGGAACTCATGCGCTGGCTGGGCCTGAACGCCTACCGCTTCTCGATCGCCTGGCCGCGCGTCGTGCCCGGCGGGCGCGGCGCGGTGAACCCGGCGGGGCTCGACTTCTACGACGCGCTGGTGGACGCGCTGCTCGCCGCCGGCATCCGGCCCTTCGTCACCCTCTACCACTGGGACCTGCCCCAGGTGCTGCAGGACCGCGGCGGCTGGGGCGAGCGCGACACGGTGGAGGCCTTCGTCGAGTTCGCCGACGCGGTGACCGCCCGGCTGGGCGACCGCGTCCGCCACTGGATGACCCACAACGAGCCGTGGTGCGTGGCCACGCTGGGCCACGAGACCGGCGCCCACGCGCCCGGGCACCGCGACCCGGCCGAGGCGCTGCGCGTCGGCCACCACCTGCTGCTCTCGCACGGCCGCGCGCTGGAGGTGGTGCGCCGCAACTCGCCCGGCGCCGAGGTCGGCATCGTGCTGATGCTCTCGACCGTCGAGCCGGCCACCGACAGCCGCGTGGACCTCGAGGCCGCCCGCCGCTACGACGGCTCGCTGAACCGCTGGTACCTCGATCCCGTCCTGCGCGGGCGCTACCCGGAGGACGCGATCGCCGACCGCGTGCGCGCCGGGCACCTGGCGGGGCCGGAGCCGCCGTTCGTCCGCCCGGGGGATCTCGAGACCATCGCCGCCCCGATCGACTTCCTCGGCGTCAACTACTACTCCCGCACGGTGGTGCGGGCCGGCGAGCACGGCGAGCCGGTCGGCGTGCGGATGGTGCCCGAGTCCGAGTTGACCGACATGGGCTGGGAGGTGTATCCGCCGGGGCTCGAGGCCATGTTGTTGCGCCTGGAGCGGGAGTACCGGCCGCGGCGGATCCTCATCACCGAGAACGGCGCCGCCTACACCGACCCGGCCGATGCCTCGGGCCGGATTGCCGACGTGCGGCGGATCGCCTACCTGCAGGGCCACCTGGCCGCGGCGGCGCGGGCCATCGCCGCCGGGGTGCCGTTGGCCGGCTACTTCACCTGGTCGCTGCTCGACAACTTCGAGTGGAGCCAGGGCTACACGAGGAGATTCGGGCTCTTCGACGTGGACTACGCGACCCAGCGTCGCCGCCCGAAGGACAGCGCCCACTGGTATCGTGGGCTCGTCGCCGCGAACGCGGTGGACGATCCCACTGCGCAACCCCTGTCGAGGAGGACGTCGTGAGCTCGATCGAGAGAACCCCGCGCCGGCCGGGTCCGGGACCGTGGGCCGCCGTCGTGATGGTCGCCTGCGCGCTCCTGGTGCCGGCGGTCGGCCGGGCGCAGTCCGCCGCCGCGGGTACCCGCGCGACCGTCCGCGTCGTCACCGACGCCTCGGGCTCGCGGCTCCAGGTGGACGGGCGCGACTTCATGGTCTACGGGATGAACTGGGACTACGTCCCGATCGGGCAGAACTACAACTACAGCCTGTGGAGCCAGCCCGACGACGTCATCGAGGCGGCGCTGGCCCGCGAGATGCCGCTGCTGCAGGCGATGGGCGTGAACACCATCCGGCAGTACGTCGGCATCCCGCCCCGCTGGGTGCGCTACATCTACGAGCGCTACGGCATCTACACCGTGATCAACCACACCGTGGGGCGCTACGGCTTCAACCTCGACGGCGTCTGGTATCCGTCGGTGGACTACTCGAACCCGAAGATGCGCGCCGCCATCAAGGCCGAGGTGCTGCGCTACGTGGACGAGTTCCGCGGCGTGCCCGGCGTGCTGATGTGGCTGCTGGGCAACGAGAACAACTACGGGCTGGTGTGGAAGTCCGCCGAGGTCGAGGCGCTGCCGCAGGGCGAGCGCGACGCGGCGCGGGCCCGCTACCTCTACTCGCTGTTCGGCGAGGTCATCCGCGGCGTCAAGGAGCACGATCCTGGCGTGACCGTGGCCATGGCCAACGGCGACGTGCAGTACGCCGACCTCATCGCCGAGGAGTGCAAGGGGCTCGACGTCTTCGGCACCAACTGCTACCGCGGCATCTCGGCCCGCGACCTCTTCCAGGTCGTCCATGACAAGCTCGCCCTGCCGGTGATGTTCACCGAGTTCGGCGCCGACGCCTTCAACGCCCGCGAGATGCACGAGGACCAGGCCACGCAGGCCCGCTACCTGCTCGGCCAGTGGGAGGAGATCTACGAGCAGTCGGCCGGCAAGGGCCGGGTGGGCGACGCCATCGGCGGGATCGTCTTCCAGTGGGCCGACGGCTGGTGGAAGTTCGGGCAGGAGAGCCGGCTCGACGTCCACGACACCAACGCTTCGTGGCCGAACGGCGGCTACGCCGAGGACTACGTCCCCGGCGAGAACAACATGAACGAGGAGTGGTGGGGCATCTGCGCCAAGGGCTTCCCCGATGCCCGCGGGCTCTTCGACCTGCACCCGCGCGCCGCCTACTACGCGCTCAAGGACGCCTGGACGCTGCCGGCCTACGCGCCCGCCACCGACCTCGCCGCCATCCGCGCGCACTTCGCCCGCGTCACCCCGGCCTTCGCCGCGCTCCAGGCGCGGGGCGACGCCGCCGGCCTGATCACCGAGACGCTGCAGCGGGTGCGGGTGAGCGGGCTGCGGCTGCAGCTCGAGACCTACAACACCGGCGCGAACCGCACCACCACGCCGGGCTCCTCCTCGCCGCAGGAGGCGCTGCCGTCCTTCAAGGGCTTCGACCGGCTCGAGTCCTTCTACGTGGACGTGCAGGCGCAGCCCGCCGGCAACGTGACCGGCACGCTCTCGCTCAACGTGCTCGGCAACGTCCCCGGCAACCCGATCGACGAGATCTTCTACGAGAAGCGCGGCCGCTCCCGCACGGTGGAGGGCCCCGACGGTTCCTTCGAGCTCGACGGGATCGAGCGGACCAAGGTCTACCGTTCGACCATCTCCTGGGACGACCGCTGGTTCCTGCTCGACGGCTTCTACCGCACCGGGCACTTCCACTGGGGCTACGAGGGCGACTTCTTCGGCCTGTACCGCGAGGCCAACTACGGGCCGAACCTCGACACCTACGGGGCCGACGCCCCGATCGGCGTGGAGATGACCGGCAAGCGCGGGCTGCGCGGGCTCAAGGTGGCCTTTGGTCCGCAGCTCTGGTGGGGCGCGAACCCGGCGGTGCTGGTCAAGTACAACCACCGCCTCGGCGATCTCGACGCCACGGCCATGTACCAGGACGACATCACCCGGCAGTCCACGGTGAGCAGCTCGGTGGCGGTGCCGCAACCGCCGACCCGCAAGGCCACGCTCGACGTCAAGACCACGCGCGGACCGGCGGCGATCGAGATGGGCGCGATCTGGTCGGGCAGCACCAAGTCCGGCGATCCCTTCCAGGTCGCGGCCAGGTCCGGCGACGGCTGGGACATCCTCCGCGACCACGTGATGGACTCCGACGCCCTCGGGGGCAAGTTCAAGCTCAGTGTCGAGCAGGGGCGCTTCCGCTGGTACGTGCAGGGCGCGGCGATGGGCCTGGTCGCCGACGGCGGCCCGACCTCGACCCTCACCTTCACCGGATGGAACCTCAAGGACTCGGGCTCCGGCAACCAGACCAATCTCCTGAGCGGCTTCACCTGGAACACCGGCAACTTCCAGTTCGGGCCGAACTTCCTGTGGCAGCGGCCCATCGTCGGCCCGATGCCGTCGAACCTGCCCTCCACGAGCCCCGGCCGGCTGCGCAACGTGCTCGACGACCCGTTCGCGGTGCGCGGCAACCGCGAGACCGTCGGCGGCGAGCTGATGATCACCTACGATCCGACCCCGGCGACCTGGCTGTGGGCGTGGGACAACGACGTGCGCGAGGACGCGCGCCTGGCCGGCAGCCTGGGCCTGGTGGTGCGCCACCTGCCCACCAGCCAGGACGCCAGCATCTTCATCGCCGAGGACGGCGTGACCACCTACGCCTTCCCCTCGTCGCCGCCGCCGCGCAGGTGGTGCCCGTCGCACGGGGACTTCGGCCTGTGGGAGCTGAACGCGCGCACGATCTCGCGGGTCGGCGCCGACCTGCGCGTGGTCGGCCACGCCTACGTCGGCAACGGCGAGTCGAACGGCAACGACGCGACCGGAGTCGGCGACCGCGTGGTGCGCCGCTACGGCGCCGACGCCCGCGTCGGCTGGGGCGCGACGGCCTTCACCGCCTACGTCAAGGCCAACGATTGGGGCCCCTACGACTACCACCGCGACTTCAACCTGACCTACCCGCTGCAGCTCATGGCCGATCTGTCGCGTACGCTCGGCTCGCCGGCCTGGCTCGACCGCCAGGCCACGCAGACCCGGGTGGGGATGCGCGCCACCTGGCGCTCGCTCGACAGCCACTCGCCGCGCTACGTCGCCAGCTCCGACGACGCCGCCGACGATCCGCCGCACGGCAGCGAGTGGGAGATCCGCACCTACCTGATCGTCTCGATCTAGGCGACCGTTCGACTTTCCACGGCCGCGCCGGCATCGCCGGCGCGGCCTGCGACGTATCCACAGGGATACGCCTCGGTCGCGCCGCGCCGTCCGCCTTGCATCCGGAACGTTCGCGCGCGGAGGCCGCCGCGCCGCGCCGCGCCGTCCTGCCGCGGCCCGCGCTACTTCGCCAGGTGGCAGGCGACGTCGTGGCCGGGACCGAGCCGGCGCAGCTCGGGGACCTGCTCGCGGCAGCGCGCCACCACCAGCGGGCAGCGGGGATGGAAGCGGCAGCCGGCCGGCGGGTCGGCCAGGCTGGGCGGCGCGCCGGGGATGCTGGACAGCTCGACGGTGCCGCCGTGCACGACGGGGAAGGCGCGCAGCAGGCCCTGCGTGTAGGGATGGCGCGCGGCGCGGCGCAGCTCGTCGGCCGGGGCCAGCTCGACCAGCCGCGCGGCGTAGAAGACGGCGACGCGG